>JALUFA010000089.1 GCA_027052485.1 Hydrogenothermaceae bacterium | reverse complement strand
TACAGGGTATAAGTTATCATAACTATCCAAGAATAATTCAACTTTTTCTAAAATAAGTTTTTTCTTGTCTTCTGGAAGGTTAAGTTGGTTTAAATAATCTTCAGTTTTTTTTAGCATAGTATCTTTGAGAGAGTTCACTACCGCTGCCGTGTTTTCTAACAGCTGCTCTGTTATAAATGAGTTAACATTAGCCTCAAAAACTTTTAGAAAGTTTGTTATTTGTACCGGGTCTTTTAGTTCTTTTATCTTCTCAAGCTCTTCATTAAAGTAGTCAA
Organism: Hydrogenothermaceae bacterium; assembly: GCA_027052485.1. Lineage (GTDB taxonomy): Bacteria > Aquificota > Aquificia > Aquificales > Hydrogenothermaceae > Hydrogenothermus. Next base: position 12,065 of record JALUFA010000089.1, on the reverse strand, counting down.
GTTTGTCTTGAAGTATCCTACTGGCTGCAAGTTTGAGGTTATCGTGAATTTCATCTCGATGTTCCCTTATATACTCTTTAAAAGAAATAAATCCTGTTCTTTTTGAGAAGATATTTTCTTGAAAGTTTTCTAACTTTTTAATTATAGCTTTTAATCTGCTCTCAACTTCGGAAACAATATTTATCATTTCATCGATACGCTCATTAAAGACCTTTTTAAAGCCTCTCTTTGTTGAGCGTACTGGAGTGTTAATAACTTCAATCTCGTTTTTTATAAAAAAGTAAAGTTGCTGGAGGTCTGTTTTTGCAAGCTCTTTTAAGAATTTGTTTGATTCATCGTTATCTGGAAGCTCTTTAATTTCTCGTATTTTCTTCTCTAGATAATCGGCTATAGATTCTAAAATTTTGGTAGTCTTTTCTACATATCCATATAGAACCTTCAGTTGGGATACACCGCTTTCCACTATATCTGCCTCACTTTAGGAATTTTGCAAAAACTCAAACAGAATTTAACTCAATTTTCGGTAAAAGCCTGTACTTATTTTATCTTAATTTTGGTATGAATTTTGATTTAGCAAGACATAGATTAAAATCTGTAGGGATAAGAAAATGTATACAAACCAAAGAACGTTAAAAAGAAAGGTTGAGATAAAAGGTATAGGTCTTCACTCTGGAGAGCTAGTATCGTTAAACATTGAACCTATGCCGGCAAATACAGGAATAATCTTTGAAAAGAATAACGTTTTAATCCCTGCAAAAGTTGAGTTTGCAAAGAGCTTTGAGTTTTCTACATCTATAGAAAATAAAGGAGAAAAGGTACAAACGATAGAACACCTGATGGCTGCTCTTTACCTGCTTGGGATAGACAATGTTAAGATAAAAATTTCAGGTTCGGAAGTTCCTATATTGGATGGTAGTGCAAAAGAGTTTATAGACATCTTTAAAATTATAGGAATAAAAAACCTTCCTGAGGAAAAATTTTACGCAGTAATAACGGAAGACATAAACGTAAAAGATAAAGATAAATTCATAAAGGCGACACCTAGCAATGAGCCTATATTCACTTATGAAGCTGTATACGATAAAAAAGTCATAGGAAACAGAAAATTTTCCTTTAAACCATTCTCCCAAACTTACCAAGCTGTTTCACCTGCAAGGACTTACTGCTTTTTTGAGGAAATAGATTTTCTGAAACAGATGGGACTTGCAAAGGGCGGCTCTTTAGAAAATGCGGTAGTGTTTAAAGAGGATGAGATACTAAATCCTGAGGGTTTGAGATTTGAGGACGAACCAGTTAGACATAAGCTCCTTGATTTAATCGGAGATTTATATCTCCTCGGGTATCCTATTGTTGGGAATGTGTACTCTTATAAAGGAGGACATTTCTTAAATGCTGCGTTTGTAAGAAAAATGATTGAATCAAATGCGTATACCCTAATACCAGCATCTGAACTTCCAGCTTTTGCCAGAAATGATGAAAGGATAGTTAAAGTAGCTTAATAATTTCTCTTATAGAAGGTTTTGGAGGTACTAAGTCCACTTTCAAACCTTCTTTTTCAATTTCTTCTTTTGTTGTATTTCCTATTGCTATAATGGTTATACTCTTTAAAACTTCACGAAAGTTTTCCTTAAAAAGTTCTTTAAAGGATAAAAACGTGGAAGGGCTTGTAAAAATTATCGCATTTATCTCAGAAAAAGAAAATTCCTTTGGCCGGTTAAAGACTGTTTGATAAACAGGAATAACGTCTATATTTTGTAATTCTATATTCTTCCCTTTCTCTGCCCTGAGGAATAGAAAAGTTTTCTCTTGTAGATGATGTTTTAAGATGTACTCTTTTATGCTTTCAACTCCTCTATTGCCTGCAATAATCACATTTTTAAAACCTACGCTTTCCAGAGCTTTTTTTGTTTTTTCTCCTGTAGTAAGAACAGGAGTGTTTCTGCTGATAGATGTATCTTCCGCTAAAAAGTGTTTTACAGTCTTTGCTGATGTGATAATTAGGAAGTCGTACTCTTTGTTAGGAATGTTTACTTCCTCTAAGGGTATTGTTTTTATAAGTGGAACGTGGATAATTTTAATCCCTTTCTCTTCTGCCAGCTTTTGAACCTCAGGAGAAGGTGGGTCTTCACTTGTTAGTATAACGTTCATATTAACCAACCCCTGTTGGTACTAGGAAAATGTAATCATCCCTTTCCAACTCAAAAGTATCTGCTGGATTTAAATAAATCTTTCCCTTTCTCTCTATTGCTATCGGAAGATAGTTTTTTGTTCTTGCCGCTATTAAAAGCTCCCCAAAGTATTTGAAATCTCCCATTCTGTAAGCTTTGACTTTTTTAATACCAAGTTCTTTATCTATTAGAGTTTTTATCAAGTGGCTTGTACCGGGGTGAAGAATACTTGAAAATAAAATTTTCCCTATGATTTTACCATGAATCATTACTTCTTTAACTCTTATCCTTCTTTCAAATATCTCTGCATCTTCATCCAGTAGTACCTCTACATAGATATTTGCCCTCGGGTTAATGTTCGCTACAAGCATGGCTGCAAGGGCTGTTCTTGCATCTATGTTCCTTTCGCTTAGACCCTCTTCCCTTTCGGCTACTATGATTACGTCAGATGCTTTATCAACGGCTACATCAAGTAAAACTGTATCCTGTATGAAATCTCCCCTTTTATAACCTATATAATCTGGCAGTTTGATACCTATCTCACTTTTAGGAAGGTTTGTAACAATAACGATGCCTTTTTCTTTATCCAAATCCATATCTATCATCTGCTCTACAATCTCTTCTGCCGTTTCATTCCATCCACAGATAACAATATGATTTTCAAGGGTTTCCAACTTTATGTCTCCTCCTTTTAAGCTCATAAGCCTACTAACCAAAGCTGCTGAGAATGCACCTGTTAAAGAGGCAACTAGTATCATACCACCACCAATCATAATAGATGCTAAAAATCTACCTGTGTCTGTCTGGGGAACAATATCTCCATAACCAACAGTAGAAACAGTCACAATTCCCCAGTATATCGCATGCCATATGCTATCAAAGTTTGGATTATGGGCGTTATACTCAACCACATACACGGCTAATGATAAAGCCACAACCCAATTTGCCAAGGCCAAAAATGTGAACGCAAAGAGGAAAGATTGCTCTTTTAGGGCTGCTATTAAACTCTTTATAGCTCCTGAATATCTAACGATTTTTAAAATTCTTAAAAGCCTGAGTATCCTAAAACCTCTAAGAGGTCTAAAGATTGGTAGGATAGCCAGAAGGTCAATAATTGCATAAAAGCTAGTCATCCATTTTATTTTAGGTTTTAAAGCTTCCTTTAATCCTATCAGAACCCTTTTATAAAATGGCTGAAAAGATGCTCTACTAAAACCTTTCTCAAAATCGCTTATAAAATCTGATATTACCCACCAGCGGAGGATGTACTCTGCTGTAAAAAACCAGAGGACAAAGTCCTCATAATCATTTAAAAACTTATCTAAATCTGGGGGAAGATGACTTCGGATAGAACCAAAATAGTCCATTATGATTGATATAGACGATGTAATAACAAGAAAAAGGGCAAAAATATCATAAAGTTGTTTATATGGGCTTGTCTCATTCTCAAGAATGTTATAAAGCCTTACCTTTAAAACACGTAGATACTTTCTTACTGGGTTTTTCTGCTTTTCAAATGGTAGCGTTATAGTCTTCAGTTTTGCACCTGTTTTATATCTTTTTTATCAAATAAAACCATAAAAAGCCTATCAATACCTAAAGATGCGCCTGATGCCTCAGGCATAAACTTTAGGCTTTCAATAAACTCTAAATCTATATGGTACTTTCGGCCTGTTTCTTTTTTCTTTTTAAGGGCATCTTCTTCCAGCCTTTTTAGCTGTTCCTGCGGGTCATTTAGTTCGTAGTATACGTTTACAAGTTCCAAGCCGTCTACGTAGGCTTCAAATCTTTTTCCTCTTCCATTTTCTATTTTTGCCATTGCTGCAAACTGGGGAGGATAATCGTAGATAAAAGTTAGTTTTTCTTTCCCAAGATTTGGCTCAACGTAAAAGGCATATATATAGTAAAAAGCCTCCTCATAGGATAATTCTTTGATACCCTTTTCATTGCTTTTTATTAACTGAATCATTTTTTCATAATCGTCAGGATAAACCCCAGCATATTTATAAAAGGCTTCATTTACAGTTATTTTTTCAACCTGTCTAAAATCAAAGGTTTTTCCATTAAAACTGATTTTTGGGATTTTATTTACAGCAATAGCCGCTTCAATAAAAATATTTTGAGTGTCGTCTATCAGGTCTTCAAGATTGTATCCCACTCTGTACCACTCAAGCATGGTAAACTCAATTGTGTGTTTCTTTGAACCTTCAAAGTTCCTAAAAACCTTTGTTATCTGGTAAATGTCTGTTTTATACTTGGCCAGTAGTTTTTTCATCTGTAGCTCAGGTGAAGTGTGAAGAAAAACATCTTTTTCCTCTCCTCCACTTGTTGTTATTTTTAAGGATAAAGGGTATATATTGCTATCTAGGTTTGGATATTCCTGAAGAATATCTGTTAAAACTTCTACGGCTCCAGTACTATCAAAGTAATCCCTTATTCTCTTTAAAACCTTAGCCTTCCGGCGAATCATTAAAACCGAGTTTTTCCAAGATAGTTTCTATAACTTTGTCTATATTTTTCTTTTCCTTTGAAGAGGTTAGTATAACAGGTACATCATCGGGAAGGTTTAAGGTCTGTCTTATAATCTTTTCTGCCTTTGCTTTTTCACTTTGATTTAGTTTATCCATCTTTGTGGCAACAACGATGTAAGGTATTCCAAGCGACTCAAGGTACTCTTTCATTAAAACGTCTAGATTTGTAGGTTTGTGTCGACTGTCTACCAATAAAATCACAAGGCCAAGGTTTGGTCTATTTTTAAAATAGTTATCCATCATCCTTTGCCACTTTTTCTTATCTCCCTTGGAGACAGAAGCATACCCATACCCCGGAAGGTCTACAAAGTACATGTTGTCATTTAGTAAGAAAAAGTTTATCAATTTGGTTTTTCCGGGTGTGGCACTCACCTTAGCTATATTTCTACCTAAAAGTGCGTTTATAAGGGATGACTTTCCAACATTTGACCTTCCGACAACTGCAACCTCTGCCCTATCTGGAGGTGGAAAGTCCTTTGGGTTTACTGCACTTTTTAAAAACTGTACCTTTTTAATTTTCATTTTCTTCTGCCGTTATAAATATTGGAGGCTTTTTCTTTAATACTACGTCTTTGTCTATTATCACTTTCTTAACGTCCTTTCTGTTTGGTATTTCATACATTACATCAAGCATTATCTCTTCAACAATTGCCCTTAAACCACGTGCTCCTGTCTTTCTCTTTATAGCTTCTCTTGCTATTTCCCTTATAGCATCCTCTGTAAACTCAAGGTCTACCCCATCCATTGCAAGGAGCTTTTTGTACTGTTTGATTAGCGCGTTTTTTGGTTCTGTTAACACTCTTACAAGGGCATCTTCATCTAGCTCATCAAGAACGGCGATAACTGGTATCCTTCCGATAAACTCAGGAATAAGACCATACTTTATCAGGTCTTCTACCCTTACTTGATGTAAGAGGTTTCCTTCTTCTTCCTTAGTCTTTATATCACTAGTAAAGCCTATGCCTTTTTTACCAATCCTTTGTCTGATTATATCTTCAAGCCCAACAAATGCACCACCAAGTATGAAGAGAATATTACTAGTATCCAGCTGGATAAACTCCTGATGGGGATGTTTTCTTCCTCCCTGAGGCGGGATGTTGGCAATTGTTCCCTCTAAGATTTTAAGGAGTGCCTGTTGAACTCCTTCTCCAGATACATCCCTTGTTATTGATGGGTTTTCTCCAGATTTCTTTGCTATTTTGTCTATCTCATCTATGTAAATAATTCCTTTTTGGGCTTTTTCTATGTCATAATCTGCTGCCTGTACCAGTCTAACGAGGATACTCTCAACGTCTTCTCCTACGTATCCTGCTTCTGTTATGTTTGTAGCGTCGGCTATTGCAAATGGTACATTCAGTATTTTTGCTAATGTACGTGCCAGTAATGTTTTCCCTGAGCCTGTTGGCCCTATCATAAGAATATTACTCTTCTCAAGCTCTACATCGTTATCTTTGAGTTTCTCTTTTGAGAGTATTCTTTTATAGTGATTATAAACGGCTACAGATAGTACTTTTTTTGCTTCTTCCTGTCCTACAACGTACTCATCAAGTTTTTTCTTTATCTCGGCTGGAGTAGGAAGCTTTTCAAGCTCTGCCTGTACTTTGTCTTCTTTTTTCAGTTCTTCTTCAACTAAGAGATTGCATTGAGAAATACAGTCATCACAAATGAAAATGTCCTCAGGACCGGCGATGAGAACTTTCACCTCGTCCTGAGATTTCCCGCAAAAAGAGCATCTATTTTTATCAGCCATTAACTACCTCTTTTTTCTAAAACTTTGTCTATTAAACCGTACTCTTTTGCTTCATAGGCAGACATAAAGTAATCCCTTTCTGTATCCTGCTCTATTTTTTCCACAGGTTTTCCTGTAAACTCGGCAAGTTTTTCGTTAAGGTACTTTTTAAGTCTAAGTATTTCCTTTGCGTGGATTTCTATATCTGTAGCTTGTCCTTGAAAGCCTCCTAAAGGCTGGTGAATCATGATTCTTGAGCTAGGAAGGGCGTATCTTTTTCCCTTTGCTCCAGCTGCAAGGAGAAATGCTCCCATTGAGGCAGCCTGGCCCATACAGATAGTAACTACGTCAGGTTTTATGTACTGCATCGTATCGTAAATAGCAAGCCCAGCGGTTACAACACCACCGGGAGAGTTTATGTAAAGGTAAATATCTTTTTCTGGGTCTTCCGATTCTAAGAATAAAAGCTGTGATACAACAAGGTTTGCAACGTGGTCGTCTATAGGGGAGCCTAGCATTATAATTCTATCTTTTAAAAGTCTTGAGTATATATCGTATGCTCTTTCTCCCCTTGGAGTCTGCTCTATTACTATTGGTACCAGTTGATTTATCTCATTTGCCATTGTTATCCTCCAAAGTTATTTTTCTGGGTTTTCCTCATCATCTTTTGGACCTTCCTGAGGTGGTTCTTCCAGATTTTGGCCTTCAGGTTTTCCGTACTTTTCTTCGTACTCTTCTTTTGTCATCTCTATAATATTTGCCTTTTTCTTTAGTAGGTCAAGAACTTTTCTTTTGAGGATTTCGTATCTTATGTTTGCAATTCCACCATTCTCTTCTAGGTACCTTCTAAGTTCTGCAGGTGTAACCTGATAAGCCTCTGCGAGTTTTTCAATTTCTTGGTTTAGCTCTTCTTCACTTACGTCAATTCCTTCTTTTTCTGCAATTTTGTTTATAACAAACATTACTCTTACGTTTTTAACTGCCGTTGGCTCTAACGCTTGAGCTGTTGTTATTACCATATCTTGGCTTGGCTTAATGCCAAACTGCTGTAGCTGTTTAATGTAGTTTTCAAGGAGGTACTCAAGCTCAGCTTTTACCAGTGAAGATGGAACTTCAAAGTCGTACTGTTTTGCAAGTTCATCAATGATTTTTTGTTCTAGCTCTGCTTCTTTTGCCTGTTTTACCTGTTCTTCAAGGTTTTCTTTTATTTTTTTCTTAGCCTCTTCTACGTTTTCACCAAGACCCAGTTGTTTTACAAACTCATCGTTAAACTCAGGTAGTACTTTCTTTTTAACCTCAAGTACTTCTATATCTACTGTTGCCTTTCCTATCTCTTCTCCTTTCTCATTGTATAGAGGCACTTCTTCTATATGAACCTTATCTCCAGCTTTTTTACCGATTAGTTCTTTTTCTATCTCTTGTCTTAACTGATTTGCTCCTATTACAACTTCAAGCTCATCTGTTTCGTTGTTTCCTTCTTCGTCGGTTATACTGTATTTAATCTTGACGAGGTCTCCCTCTTCTATTGGTTTGTCTGCAGGCTCATACTTTGCGTTTTCCTCTAAAAGTTTCTGGATAGCTTTTTCCACATCTTCGTCGGTAACTTCGTATTTAATCATAGGTATTTCTAAACCTTCGTAATCTTTTAACTCAAACTCAGGAGCTACTTCAAAGGAAACCTTAAATTTAAGTTTTTCGTCATTTTCAAGCTCAATATCACCGAAGTTTAGTTGTGGAGATACAGGAGTTAGGTTTTCTTTTTTGAGAATTTCCTCAAGGTGTTCTTCAATATATTTTTTTGCAACCTCACCTTTTATAGCATCTTTGTATCTTGCTTTTATTACGCTTTTTGGCACGTGACCTTTTCTAAAACCTTTAATATTCACATTTTTTGACAGGTCTTTAACGATGTTTTCTACATACTGTTTTATATGTTGTCCTTCATCTTCGATTGTTAATGTTCTAACAAGACCATTTGCTTCAACTGTTACGTTCATTCATTCTCTCCTTTTACTTTTTTATTTTCTTAGTAAAACTTTTATATTATATCCCAAATTTTTAGCTTAATATTTGCGCTTGGGAGCCTAAATTTATAAAATAATGGAAAACTTAAATTCTGGGGAAGGCTAAATGTCTACATTAGGGGTTAACCTATCCCATTTCTTGCTGAAAAATGATGTCGAACCTGCCTTAATAAGTGCTATTGAGTCTATTAGCAACGCATGTAAGATTATTGCATCTAAAGTAAGGGTTGCTGGTTTAGCCGATATTCTAGGCAAAGCTGGTAAAACAAACGTTCAGGGTGAGGAAGTTCAAAAGCTGGACGAGCTTGCAAATGATATTCTGGTTGAATACCTATCTGAAAGTAAAGTTTTTTACGGATTGGCATCAGAAGAACTGGATGAACCAATCTTTCCAGAAAAAGGCAAAGAGGGTGAGTTTGTAGTCTCTTTTGACCCTTTAGATGGCTCATCAAATATAGATGTAAATGTAAGTATTGGTACAATCTTTTCTATTCATAGAAGGGTAAACGGTACTGTTGAGGACTTTTTACAGGAAGGATACAAACAGGTGGCGGCCGGATACGTTATATACGGACCATCTACTATGCTTATCCTATCTGTTGGAAACGGTGTCGTTGGATTTACTCTAGACCCAGACACGGGAATGTTTTTACTCAGCCATCCTGAGATAAAGATGCCTGAAAAAGGAAAGATTTATTCCATAAACGAAGCAAACGCCGAAAAATGGGATAGAGAAGGTCTAAGAGAGTTTATACAGACCTTAAAACAGGAAGGATATACTCTAAGATACATTGGCTCAATGGTAGCAGACGTTCACAGAACCCTTATAAAAGGGGGTATATTTGCATATCCATCGGATAAGAAAAATAAAAATGGAAAGCTTAGACTATTGTACGAAGCAGCACCAATGGCATTCTTAATAGAGCAAGCAGGAGGATTGGCGACCAACGGAAATGAAAACCTTCTTAAGGTAAAACCGGAAAACATCCACCAGAGGACACCTGTTTATCTTGGTAGTCAAAAAGAGATAAAACAGCTTCTTGAGCTATTAAGATGATAAATGCACTGTTTGTGATGCTGGGAGGTGCTTTAGGTGCCCTCTCGAGATACTTAGTCGTAAACTTAGCTGGGAAGCTTTTAGGAACTGATTTTCCATATGGAACATTGATTGTAAATACTGTAGGTTCGTTTATACTGGTGTTTTTTATGACCCTATTTTTGGAAAAGCTATCCCTTGACCCACTATGGCGGGTTTTCATCGGGGTAGGTTTTCTAGGTGCTTTTACCACATTTTCCTCCTTTTCGTATGAGACTATAGCTTTAATACAGGAAGGAGAGGTTTTAAAAGGCATTTTAAACATTATTCTAAACAACGTTTTTGCATTAGGGGCAGGCTTTTTAGGCCTAATAACTGCAAGACTTTTAATATAGAAGGTGTAATTATGGATTTAACAAAAAAAACAGTTTTACTTCGGATATTTATTGGAGAAGAAGACAGGTTAGATGGGAAACTGTTATACAAAAAGATAGTAGAGTTTCTACGAGAAAACGACATAGCAGGAGCTACGGTTTTAAGAGGTATTATGGGCTACGGAGCATCCTCAAGAATACATGAAGCCTCTATTCTTTCCCTTTCGGCAGACCTACCCGTAGTTATAGAATCGGTAGATACTGAGGATAAAATAGAAAAAGTTTTACCAACCTTAACCCAGTGGGTAAAAAGCGGCCTAATAACCTTAGAAGAAGTTAAGGTAATAAAGTATAAAGGAGATAAAAAGTAAATGTACTTTGGAATAGATGCCGGTGATAAAGATTTTATTGTTTGTATTATGGACGAAAACAGAAACGTAAAGTATCTGAGTACTTTTTGGAAAGAGGGGCTTTTCTGGTTTGTAGACCATTATAATCCCAGTATGATAACTATTAATCTACCTGATGAAAAAGAGTTTGATGCATCTATCAGATTAAAAACAGCCCTAGAGATACTCTCAAAACTTAAATCTGTTTTTGGTTATAAATCTCCCACCTTTGAAGAAATAAAGAATAAGGAAAAAAATATCATACTCAAAACCTCTGCAGACCTGTTTTTTCAGAAGATAGTTAGGAAAAATCTTCTTTCATTTCACACGAGAGAGGGATTAGACCAGAGGCTTTACAACCTAAAAAAAACAGGAATACGAATACCAAGAAACATTCTATCTAGAGACAGAAACAAGCTGAGGAGAGAACTATCTGCTATTATTGCAGCCTTTACATCCTACAGTGCAGATAAAGACAGCTTTGATAAAGTTGACATAGAAAAAGGCTTTTTAATCGTTCCTAAGTATAGATTCGTTCCTTCTACAAAACGTATAATAAGGAGAAAACCTATAGCACAACATCAGCAGAGCGGAAGCGTTGAAAAGTAAAGATTTTGGCAATTTTAAGGGAATTTTAGTAATAGGTCTTGGGTTAATTGGTGGTTCGTTTGCAAAATCCTTAAAATCCGAAGGCTACCAAGGAAAAATCTACGGATTTGATTTAAACCAAGCTAGGATAAAGATTGCTGAAGAGTTAAACATTATAGATAAAGGATTCTCTTCCTTTGAAGAGATACCTTGGGAAGATATAGACCTTGTTATCCTCGCAACACCTGTCAAAACATTTGAGGATATAGCAAAGCAGATAAAACCTTTTTTGAAGGAAGGTACAGTAATAAGCGATGTTGGAAGTGTTAAAGGAGAACTAGTTTACAAACTACAGGCAATTTTAGAACCTTTTGAGTTTATCGGAGCCCACCCAATTGCAGGTACAGAAAAAGAAGGGGTAGAAAACTCGGTAGATGGGCTTTTTAAAGGCAAAAAGCTTATCCTTACTATAGAGGAGGAAACCGAAAACACTAAGAGACTTGAAAAACTGTGGACTGACCTTGGAGCGAAAGTTGAGGTTATGGACCCTTTCATGCATGACTTTGTCTTTGCCTCGGTGTCCCACCTGCCCCATGCCGTAGCCTTTGCCCTTGTTGATGCGCTGATAAAGCTCTCAAAAGAAAAGGGTATAGACCTGTTTTTATATCCCGGAGCAGGATTTAAGGATTTTACCCGTATAGCCGCTTCATCTCCATCTATATGGAAGGATATATTCATTCAGAACAAAAAGGACGTAATCCACACAATAGATGAGTTTATAAACTCACTTCAAAACTTAAAAAAACTCATTGAAGAAGAAAATGAAGAAGCGTTGATAAAAATTCTAGAGGAAAGTAGAGAAAAGAGACGGGAGCTAGATTAAGCTTTTAACGCTCTATCTATCCTTATTCCACGTTTTAAAAAAGTTAAAAAGTTTCTTTTATCCAGTAAGATTTTAGGATTTGTCTTTACAGCTTTTAAAAGCATATTGTAGCCAGTTTTAAAATCTCCAAACTTAAAGGCTACCTCCGATACATGAAAATAGAAGTAAGGCAGATACTCTTTTGGGATTTTGTTTTTGTATTCATTGTAAATTTTTAATGTAGCCCGATAAAAAGAATTATTTCTACTTGTTCTACTTTCATGTTCGCGGATATACACAGTGTCATTATCCAAAACTGCAATCTTATAATTTTTTAATCTAGCTTTTAAAAAAATTTCCCAAT
>JALUFA010000088.1 GCA_027052485.1 Hydrogenothermaceae bacterium | reverse complement strand
AACTAAAACTGAGACGGAGACAGAAACAAAAAGTGAAACAGGAGGTGAAACTGAAACTAAAACTGAGACGGAGACAGAAACAAAAAGTGAAACAGGAGATGAAACTGAAACTAAAACCGAAACCGAAACTGAAACTGAAACAATTTCTTACAAATGGGTGGGGGGTTTAATGAAAATAGATATAAGAGATAATGAACCATCTTCATGGGAAGCAGAATCTATCCAAGATTTAGATGGCTCACAAGGAGCTATAACAGCTAGAGTAACTGTAGATAAATGTTTTAATAAAGATTATCTGTTCTTTGGTTCGGGTAGATGGTTTTATAAGTTAGAAGAAGCACACGATCCGGAAAGATTATATGGATTGCCTATAAAATGTAATGAATCTGAAGGATGTAATCCTGTAACTACAGTCGTTGATGCAAATATATCAAATTTATGTAACGAGGATACAACTTCAAATTTAGGGGGATGGTATATAAATTTAGAAAAAGGTTCAACTCAATATCTTGGAGAGAGAATGATAACAGACCCAACATTAACAAACCAAAATGTAGTTTTATTCACAACTACCGAACCTATTAATGACTTATGTGGCTTTGGTGGAAGAACTAGAGTTTGGGCTTTAAACTGTGCAACAGGACAAAGTATACAAGACACATGTTTAAACTATCCTATAGAAAAAGACAGATTGAAAGGCTCATTATTACTGCAACTATCAGGAGGAAACATAGAACAGATAAACATAAAAGAGGTAGGAGATACAAATAAATCTAATAACAAAGCTACACGTTGGTATATAGGAACAGCCCCTGAAACCTCACCGCCATTAGTGCAGGGCCTGAAAAAAGGAGAAATCCTGCTTTGGTTAGAAAAATAAGAGGATTTAGCCTCATTGAGCTTTTGGTTGTTATAGTTATAATGTCAATATTGCTAGGTATTGGAATCCCTATGATTTTAAACTGGATAGAAAAAACGAAAATAAGAGAAGATGCGAGGAAAATATATTCTTTAATCCAGCAAGGTAGAGAAAAAGCATTTACTGAAAAAATGAATTTACAAGTGGAAATTAATAGCGGCAAAATATGCTTAAAACAACAAAATAATGGGAAAAATATAACATGTACTAAATTAAATAAAGCTTGGCAGGCAAACAATACCATAACAATCTCGAAAAGGGGGATTATAACTGGAGCTACAATATATTATCCTTCTGAAAATGATAGTCCTTACGACTGCGTGATAACATCTACAACTAATGTCAGGATGGATAAATGTAATGGAAATCCTTAAAAATAGAAAAGGTTTTACAATAATTGAATCTCTCGTTGCAATAGCACTTCTCTCAATACTGCTTCTAGGTATTCTTGCCTCTATCATTGTAATAATGGATTACACAACTAGAAATCTCTTAAGAGAGGAGGCTGTAAAAATAGCCGAAGAGTATGCCGATAAATATAGAAGCTATCCTGTAAGTTTATTACCAAATTCCAAAGAAATAACGGTAAAAAGAAAAATAAGAAACTTTAATGTCGATTATACAGTAAAGATAAAATCTACTTCCGTTAATCCTCAGTTAAAGCAACTAACTGTAACTGTGGAATGGCAATACAAAGGTAAGACTTACACTTACAAAATTGAAACTTTAGTAGGTTAGATATGCGTGGATTTTCTATCATTGAACTTTTAGTTAGCATTTTTATAACTGTTTTGATACTAGGTCTGGCGTACGTACTATACAACAGTTTTTTCAAGCATTACAAAACGTCCTCTTCAAGCTTAGTTTCCCAAATGGAGGATATCATTGGATATAACATTATTAGGCTTGATTTAGAACATGTTGGTTATGGGATTGCATCAGACGAAACAACTCCTATAATAAAATGGAACTCATCTTCTAAAGAGTTAGTTTTACATTCTACTTTGAATGTTAGTAGAAAAGAAACAGAAGGCTATTTGATAGCATCTTGTAGTGGTGGGAGTTTAACTATAGATTTAGATGCCCGTGGAGATTCTAGTGCTAAAAATGCAACTGTGATTAGAGGTAATGATAAAACATGCTTTGCAACAAATGCAACTATAAGTGGAGGTTCAATATCTGTATCTCCTAGCTGTTCCCAATATAACAGGTATGTAGCCTTTCCTTTACCTGATAGCTTCTCAAACAAATGTAATAAATGCCAATGTTTGGGAATCACTTATAAGCTTATAAGTTCAAATCTTCCAAAGTTTTGTGCTCCGAATACAAATAAACTTCAAAGAGTTGTTGGAGATGGCAAGGGGACTCCTATAATAAACTGTGTTTCTGACTTTAAACCAGTTTTTGCTTTAGATACAAATGGAGATGGCAAACCAGATGAGTTAAAAGAAGTTTTACCTTCCTCTAATGCAGATATAAGAAATCAGCTAAAGCAGATAAACCTTTATATACTGGTTCAAGAAGGACAAAAGGACAGCAGCTTTACGTATAAGCAGGTAGCTCCTTGCAGTTCTGGTGGAGGAATGTGTGTAGTGTATAACGATATAGACCCAGATGGTAATGATTATCCTGTAGAACTTAAGCTCCCGTCTGATTACAAGCATTACAGATGGAGAGTGATAAAGATATCAGCAAAACCCATGGATTTACAGTGATGAAAAATAACGAAAGAGGAATTTCACTAATAGTAGTTTTGATTATCGGGGTAGTTTCGCTAATTTTTATTGCTGCAGTTTTTTATATGCTAAACTCGGCAACCTCTTCTACAGGTAGCGAAAAGAGGTACTACACAGCCTTAGAAGCAGCCAGAGGCGGAGCTTATATGGTTATGGATGAGATAATACATGGAGCTCCTTTAAAGTGTGGAAGTTCTTCATGTAGCCCCTGCAACTCAAATATAGAAAGTGATAGCTGCAAGATAACAAACCTTCCTAAATCTCAGCTTGGAGACTATGATATTTCGGCTTATCTGTTATACAAAAGTTCAACTCCAACCTATGACCTTTACACTATCAGGGTGATTTCACAGCACAAGGATAATCCTAAAGAAAAGGCCATCATAGATTTTGTTTACAAAGTGGAATAAGAAAAATCATACAGAGGAAAGCTTATCCAATATAGATTAGTAAAAAATATTAGTAAAAAAACAAAGTAGGAGACAAAGATGGAACCAATTAGCAAAGAAGAAGTTGAAAAGATGATAAAAGAAGGAAAGGATTTATCTGGAATGGATTTTTCCTTTGCAGACCTTGAAGGTGTAGATTTTTCAGGCTTAGACCTCTCTAATACATCCTTCACAGGGGCAAATCTAAAAGGGGCAAAGTTTAAAAACTGTAAGATGGATAATGTTTTTGCTGCCGATGCGGACTTTCAAGGGGCAGACTTTGAAGGCGCCCAAATCACAAGAGGCGTTTTTCAAAGGGTAAACTTAAGAGGTGCAAACTTTGACAAAACAAATCTGTTTAGAACCCAGTTTCTAGTGTCAGATATAACAAAAGGAAGCTTTAAAGAAGCTAGCATGATAAACAGCCGCTTTGAAGATAGCAAACTTACAGAGGCAAACTTTGATAATGCAGATATGAGAGGCTCAAACTTTAGAGGGGCAGATATGCAAAAGGCAAGTTTTGTAAAAACAAAGTTTAGTCATTCTGACTTTAGAAAAACAAAACTCTCTGGTGCATGGTTTGAGAACGTTGAGGCTGATGAGGTACTGATT
>JALUFA010000087.1 GCA_027052485.1 Hydrogenothermaceae bacterium | reverse complement strand
TTTCTCTTTAAAACCCTTTTAAACAGTACAGGGTGAGCCCAAGCTGCGTTTGAACCTGCAAATATAAATGCATCTGCATCGTCTATGTCTTCGTAGCTTCCCGGTGGCCCATCTGAGCCAAAGGCCATCTTGTACCCCATAACTGCCGAAGCCATACAAAGTCTAGAGTTGGCGTCAACGTTATTTGTGCCTAAAAAACCTTTCACAAACTTTGTTATTACATAGCTGTCTTCTGTGGTTAGCTGCCCTGATATGTAAAAGTAGTTCTCGTCTGGCTGGTTTTCTTTCAGCTTTTTTACAATAATACTGATAGCCTCTTCCCATGAGATTTCCTTAAACTCTTCATTCTTATCTTCTCTATAAAGAGGTGCTGGAACTCTGCCTATATCCATTACCTTTGGAAGTGGGATAGGCTTTAAACATAGGTCTCCTTTTGTTGCAGGATGGTTTTTGTCCCCCTTTATCTTAAATCTACCTTTTTTATCTTTTACTATCTCTAGTCCACAGCCAACACCACAGTAAGGACATTGGGCTGTTGCTCTTTCTTGCATGGATGTACTCCTGAGTATGACCTTATGATTTTCTACAGTATGGTATTAATCAAGATTGGTGCCAAAAAAAGAAAAGAGGGGAGGGGGCAAGCAAGGTGGTGGTTAGTATTTGTAGTCTAGTTGAATCCAGTATTTTGTGATGTCTTGGCTTGCTTTTAATTTTCCACCTGTGTAGTAGCCATCTTTACCGTTGTAAAAGGCTGCCTTTGCCAAGAATGAAAATCTTTTTGTAAGTTTTTTTGCGTAAAGCAGGTCTATCTCGTTTCCTATGCTCTTTCCTGTAGGTTGGGATTTATCTGAACGAAAGATTAGATAGCTTGCTAATACTTTCCCGTATGTATTGTGTTTATAGCCTAGAGAAAGCTTGTACTCATTTAAACCGTAATCAAAACCTCCTGCTGAACCGGCAAGTAATGCATCAGCCCATCCTTCAAACTTATGTAGGGTTGCAAGAGGAGTTGAAAAACCTTTGTCGTGGCCGTTTTTATCCCCAAAGTAGGTATATTCAACCTCTGCCAGTATACCATAAGCGTTGGCGTTTAAACCGGCTCTGTAGTAGTCAGTATCTATATCTGGCTTTTTGCTTAGGTTATCCTTCTGGTAAGGGTCTGTCTGTTTTGCGTACTCTGCCAGATAGGACAGCTTTACTCCTTCCTGCAGGTTAAACTTACCGGATGCTTTTACTCCGTAGGTGTTATGTACGTCTGTTATAAGGTAAGCAAAACCTTTCAGTCTTAGCTGCGGGATTACCTTGTAGGAGACATCGGCAATGATAGGCATCTTATCCATTCGCCAGTCCACATTTAACTTATTTAGCACACCTTTTCTTTCATAAATACCTGCAAGAAGAATGTTTAGGTTTGGTATTGTGTTATTAACAACTCCAACGATACCAAATGACTGGGGCATCTGTCTCCAGTTAACCGTACCTATAAACCTGTGGTCGTCAATTGCTACAAACTTTCTACCTGCTAAAAATGTTGTTTTACCAAACTTATAGCTGAGGTATGCCTGTGTAATTCTTGTGTTATTTGGGTCTGCTACAGTGTCATAGTTTGGTTTTTCTGGGAAATAGTTGTCTATCAGTGCTCCTACGTATGTTGCTTCAATGTATCCTTTAAGGTTTGGAATTGAAAAAATTGAGCCAATCTTTGCACCTACCCTAGCCCTGATTGTTAACGCATTTGCATCTTTTGCTGTGTTGTTTTTGTCGTGTACGTGCTCGTACCTAGGTCTAAATTCAAGGACAGGTTTTACATTGTCTATAAATGTGATGTCTTGAGCTTTTGCCTGATGGTTTTCTGTTTGTAGAAAAGAGGCTGCTAAAAGCCCAGCAGCCAGTAAGGAATATTTAACTTTTCTCATTTTTGCCTCCTTTAGTCCTCTAATGGTTTGTTAACTTCTTTACCGTACTTTTTCCATAGCCAGAAGGAGATAAGTATAGCCATAAGTGCTAGGAAGATGTAAACAACGAACCCTTTTGAGTAGCCAATTTTTCCGTAGTTTTGAACGAATAGACCTAGTATTGGAGGAACAACGAAACCTCCAAATGCTCCAAGTCCTCCTACCCATCCAGCAGCGCCACCGGTTGCGTGGGGAACGTATTTAGGTACTAGTTTAAATACGGCACCGTTTGCTATTCCCATACCTGTTCCCATTAAAACTTCTCCGGTTAGAGAAAGTCCAAAGTTTGAATGGCCTGCAAGAACGATGAGGATAGCCCCAATCAGAGTTATTGTGTAAGCCATTATTGCAACAAGTTCACCACCGATTTTGTCGGACAGCCATCCTCCAAAAATTCTCACAACTGATGCAAGCAGCGAAAAACCAAATGCCATTAACAGTCCTGCCTTTGTTACCTCAACATCGTAGCTCTGTACCCAGAAAACGATGAACCATCCTGTTAAAGCTAGAAATCCACCGAATGATACGAAGTAAAGGGCAACCAGAGCCCACGTTTGTATCATTTTGGCTGAGCGTTTTAAAGACTCAATTAAGCTACCTGTAGGGATAAGCTCCTGTCCTAGCTGTTTTGCCAGTTTTGCCGCATCTTCGTGGGGTACACCAGCCTGTATAAGCTGAAAGTATGGAGCATCTTTAGCAAAAAGTACGTAAATAACAGTACCAAGTAGTAAAAATCCAAACCAAGCAATGTATGCTCCTGTTAATCCAATGGCTTTAAGTGCAAATGGTAGTATCATCCCGAAGATACCGGGAGCTAGGTTCCCTATTCCTGCGTACATTCCAAGAGCCCATCCTTGCTTACTCTCTGGGAACCAGTAAGCCGTTTGGGCTATTCCAACAGAGAACGTGGCGATACCACAACCACTTAGAAAACCAAAGAACAGGATAAGCCAGTACATCCACGGTTTAAGGTCTGGGTAGTAGAGCCATAGTAATGTTGAAAGACCAGCCATCCCCACAACTGCAAGGGCAAGGAGGGTAGTCATTGGGATTTTTCCGCCAACCTTATCAACCCATGCGGCAAAAGGTATCCTTAAAAGTGAACCTGTAAGGTTTGGAGCAGCAACGAGCAGTCCCATTAAAAATCCTGTAAGTCCAAGTATTTCTTTAAGGTTTTTTGCAACAGGTCCGTACAGGGAAACAGCGGCAAATCCAATGAAGAAGCCCCACGTAGCCATAACAAGGCCAAGGGTAGGGCTACCAGTTATCTCTATAACGCGTCCTTTGTACTCTATTTTTTTATGCATTCTTCTTCCTCCTTATCTTGGACATCTTTCTCTGTAGATTATTGGTTTTCTAAAGATGTAGCTAAATGGAATACTTAAGATGTGAACCAGTCTTGTAAACGGAAAGATTGCTACTAGAACAAAGGCTAGGAAGATATGTAGCTTTAGTAGGAATGGAACATCTTCCATAAGTGTAAAGTCTGGAGTAAAAGTCCAAAGGCCTCTAAACCAAGGAGCAACAGTATCTCTGTAATCGTACTGGACGAAGAGTGTATTTATGAGGCCTAAAGATGTGATAGCAAGTAAAAGAATGAGAACAACCCAGTCCATAGGTGTTGTTATGGCCTTTACTTTGGGGTTGGTTAATCTTCTGTATATAAACAGAATTAATCCCAGTACAACCATTACCCCTGCAAGCGTACCACCGACAAGGGCTAGCATGTGGTAAGCTCCTTCTGTTATGCCTAGCTCCTCAGTCCAGCTTTTAGGAATAACTATTCCAATGATATGACCGATAAATGCAAGGATTATTCCGTAGTGAAAGAGCATACTTGCAGTTCTAAGGGTGTCTTTTTCTAGAATCTCACTTGATTTTGAAGTCCATGAGTACTGGTCTGTAAGGTATCTGTAAGCGTTTCCTATAAAAAATATAGTTATTGCAATGTATGGAAAGATTACCCAGAAAAACAGATTTACTGCATCGTAGCCTAACCTTTCAAGCATTTTGATTAACCTCCCTTTTAATCAGTTCATTAATGTAAGAGATAAGAGGGGTGTACTTTGAGCCTAGCCCTTTTAGTCCCTCTTCAATTTGAGATAACTCCTTTTGAAAGTTTGAAAGTATCTCTAAAGCTGTAGCCTCATCCATATAAGAACAAAACTCTAAAACAACAGGCAGAAAGTCTGGAAGCTCGTTATCTACAAACTCAAAACCTTTCTTTCTGTAGTAATCAACAAGCTTTACAAGAAATGTTCCCCTCTTAGGGTCATCTCTAAACCTGTGGTATGTAAGGTAAAGGGTAGACTTGTCTGATAGGTCAAAGCTTTTGACGTACTCGGTTTGTAGGTTTAAAAGGGTTTCCCCTTTGGCGTAGTTTAAAAATTCATATATGTAGGGATTTTCTGCCTGTATGCTTTCTATCAGCTCTTTTAGCTCACTGGTTGGATATCTTAACAAGACACTTATCAATCTTAGCTCTTCCTTCATCGTTTACCCCCTACGGTAAGCAAAAATCACAGTCAGGAATGTAGTCAAAGCCTGTGTAGCCTTGTTCTTTGTAAACGTCTCTGTCATTTTCTTTTTTAGTGGTTGGTATTACAAATCTTTCTTCAAACTTGGCAATTGCTAACAGTCTGTATAGCTCCTCTGCACCTTCTGGAGTTAAACCAACAAGCTTTAGTTTATCCACGTTTGGCTCTCTTCCTAGTTCTTTGTCTCTCATGTACTCTCTTACAGCCATCAAGCGTTTTAAAGCATCTTTTATCGGTTCAACGTTTCCTGCGGTTAACAGATTTGCAAGGTATTTTAGGGGTATTCTCATCTCTTCAATGTCTGGGAATATTCCGTTGTTTGTTTCATACATCTGAAGGATTGGGCTTATTGGAGGTATGTACCAGACCATTGGGAATGTTCTAAACTCTGGATGGATTGAAAGGGCAACTTTGTACTTAACCATCAGTTTGTATACTGGAGAGTTTTGGGCTGCTTTTATGAAGTTTTCGGGTATACCTTCTTTTTTAGCAGCTTCTATCACGTCCGGGTCGTGTGGGTCTAGGAATATCTTTAGCTGTTTTTCATATAGCTTTCTGTCGTCTCTTTCCTTTAAAAGCTCTTCAAGTCTGTCTGGGTCGTAAAGTACCACTCCAACGTATCTGATTTTTCCTACACATGTTTCAGAACATACGGTTGGTAGTCCTGCTTCTATTCTTGGAAAGCAGAAAGTACACTTTTCCGCCTTTTGGGTTTTCCAGTTAAAGTAAACCTTCTTATAAGGACAGGCAGATATACAGTATCTCCAGCCTCTACACTGGTCTTGGTCTACAAGAACAATACCATCCTCGTTTCTCTTGTAGATTGCTCCTGAAGGACAGGCAGCAACACATGCAGGGTTAAGGCAGTGCTCACAAAGTCTTGGTAGGTAGAAGAAGAAAGCCTCTTCAAACTTCATTCTGATTTCTTCTTCTAAACCTTTCAGGTTAGGATCATTTATTGCGTGTTCCGGTGCCCCTGCAAGGTCATCTTCCCAGTTTGGTCCCCATTTAAGCTCAATCTTTTCTCCGGTTATAAGGGACTTTGGTCTTGCCACAGGCTGGTTTTCCTGCCTAGGTGCATTAAACAGATGCTCGTAATCGTAAGTCCATGGCTCGTAGTAGTCGTCTATTGTTGGTAGATTTGGGTTGTGGAAGATGTTTATAAACTCAAACAGTCTGTTCCCCTGCCTAAGTTTTATATCTTCTCCGTCCATAACCCAGCCGCCTTTGTACTTTTCCTGGTTTTCCCACTGGACTGGGTATCCTACTCCTGGTTTTGTTTCTACGTTGTTAAACCAGACGTACTCTACACCGTCCCTTTTAGTCCAAGTGTTTTTACAGGTCACACTACATGTATGGCAACCAATACATTTATCTAAATTTAAAACCATTGTTATCTGTGCTTTTACTCTCATTTTTAACCCTCCTTAGTTAGGCCATCTTACTTTGTCTAATTTTTTGATTAAAACCATTGTGTCCCTTTGGGTTCCTGTTGGTCCGTAGTAGTTGAACCCATAGCTTAGCTGGGCGTATCCACCTACGGCAAATGTAGGTTTTATGTGAATTCTCGTTGTAGCGTTGTGGCTACCACCAGTCTCTCCTGTAAGCTCAGAGATTGGAACGTTTATAGTTCTATCCTGAACGTGGTACATGAAAGCAGCTCCTTTTGGAATTCTATGGCTAACTGCTGCTCTGGCGGTGATAACACCGTTTCTGTTGTAAACTTCTACCCAGTCGTTATCCTTTATGCCTGCTTCTTTAGCATCCTCATCGCTTATCCAAACGATTGGACCACCTCTAAACAGGGTAAGCATTAAAAGGTTGTCAAAGTAAGTAGAGTGGATGTTCCACTTTCCGTGGGGAGTTAGCCATCTGGCCTTTATAGTGTTTTTGTCTACTTTTGGAGGGTTTTCCCACTCTTCAAATGGGTTTAGTGGTAATGGTGCTTTGTAAACTGGCAGGTTCTCTCCAATCTCTGTGAATAATTCGTGGTCTATAAATAGCTCCTGTCTACCTGACAATGTTCTAAACGGCATTTTAAACTCAATATTGTTTGAGAACGCCGTAAATCTTCTGTCGTAATGGGTTGTTCCTGTAAAGATAGGTGTTGAGATTGAAACCCTTGGCTGAACTGTAATCTCTTGAAGTGTGAACTTCTCACCTTCCCTATCTCTTGCGACCTCTGCTATCTCAGGTAGTCCCGTTTTCTTAGCTGCAAACTTCCAGGCTTTATTTGCCGCTTTTCCATTGGTACATGTTGAAAGGATGAGTATCGCGTTTACCGCATTTTCGTCAGAGTCTATGTTTGGTAGGCCTGCGGTTATTCCCTCCTTGTGGGTTCCAAGCATCACCTTTAGATACTCAAACTCCTCTTTTGCATCATAAGACCAGCCGTGGGCTCCCATTGGTTTTTGGTACACATTAGGCCCTAGAGCTATGTACTTATCGTAAATTTTTGTGTAATCACGTTTTACAACGTTTATGTTTGGCATAGTCTTTCCTGGGATTGGCTCTGTTTCTCCTTTAGACCAGTCTTTCACCTTGCCATACGGTTGGGCTATTTCTGTAGGGGTATCGTGCATTAACGGGGTTGTAACAATATCTTCGTACTCTCCGGGGAGGTACTTCTCTGCCAGTTTTGAGAAAGTCTGAGCTATCTCCTTATATATCTGCCAGTCTGATTTTGACTCCCATAGTGGGTCTATTGCCTTGTTAAGTGGGTGAATGAACGGGTGCATATCTGTAGAGTTGAGGTCTGTTTTTTCGTACCAGGTTGCGGTAGGTAGTACTACATCAGAGTAGAGGGCAGAACCACTCATTCTAAAGTCTAGTGTTACAAACAGGTCTAGTTTTCCTACTGGGGCATCCTCTCTGAGTTTCACCTCTTCAGGTTTTAGTGGAGAAAAGTCTCCAAGTACCCCTGTTTTTTCAACCCCTAACATGTGTTTTAAGAAGTACTCGTGTCCCTTTGCCGAACTTGAAATAAGGTTTGAACGCCACACAAACAGGCTTCTTGGGAAGTTTACAGGGTTTTCTGGGTCTTGTATAGAAAATTCAAGCTTTCCTTCTTTTAGTTGGTTTACTACGTACTGTTTTACCTCATCAGGGGTTTTTGCTCCGTTGTTTTTAGCCTCCTCTGCAAGGGCTATTGAGCTTTTGTTGAACTGTGGATAGAAAGGAACCCATCCAAGTCTAACAGCTAAAAGTATGTAATCTGCAGGGTGTTTGTACCTTGTTTTTCCCGTTATTGGAGATGCCAGTTTGTTGATGTTGTTTTCTTCGTATCTAAACTGCTCTGATGCAAAGTACCAGAATGAAGTTGCGTTCTGTAGTCTTGGAACGCCCCAGTCTTTGGCAAACGCTACTGTAGACCATCCTTCAAAAGGTCTAACCTTTTCCTGTCCTACGTAATGGGCCCATCCACCTCCGTTTTTCCCCTGTGAACCGGTAAGTATTACAAGGTTAAGTATTGCTCTGTATATAACATCCGCGTTGTACCAGTGGTTTATACCGGCCCCCATGATTATCATTGAACGGCCTTTTGTTTCTGCTGCGTTCTGGGCAAACTCCCTTGCTATCTTTTCAACGTGGGCTGCCGGTATACCTGTGATTTTTTCCTGCCATTTTGGTGTGTAAGGTTTGTCTTCCTGATACGACGCTGGATAACCTTTTTCAACCCCTTTTCTTCTAACCCCGTAGTTTGCAAGGAACAGGTCAAACACGGTCGTTACAGTTAACTCTTTGTCGCCTACTTTTATCTTTTTGACAGGAATTTCTCTTTCTAGTACCCCTTTCTGCTCTCCTTCAAAGTATGGTAGTTTTACTAACACTTTTTCATCTTCAAATCCTAAAACCGTTAGTGCTGGATTAATTTTGTTTCCATTTTCGTCTTCAAGCTTTAGGTTCCACTTTCCGTTGTCCTCCCATCTGTATCCGATGCTTCCATTTGGTATCACTAGATTTTTTGTGTCTTCGTCAATAACAACCAGTTTCCATTCGGCGTTTGAAATCTCCCTTCCAATATCTGAAGCTCTTAGAAATCTGTCTGGTGTGTAGCCACTTCCGTCTTCATTGAGAATCACTAAGAATGGGAGGTCTGTAAACTGCTTGGCGTAATCTATAAAGTATGGTTCAGGATTGTCTATGTAAAACTCTTTTAAGATTACATGGGTCATTGCCTGTGCCAGTGCTGCATCTGTTCCAGGATGTAGCTGTAGCCACTGGTCGGCAAATTTCACATACTCGGCGTAGTCTGGACTGATTGATACAACCTTCGCCCCTCTGTATCTAACCTCTGTAAAGAAGTGGGCGTCTGGTGTTCTTGTCATTGGGATGTTTGAACCCCATACCAGAATGTAGGATGAGTTGTACCAGTCTCCACTTTCTGGAACGTCTGTTTGTTCTCCCCACACCTGAGGTGATGCAGGTGGTAGGTCTGCGTACCAGTCATAAAAACTTAGCATTGTACCGCCTATAAGGCTTATAAACCTTGCACCAGAGGCATAGCTAAGCATTGACATTGCAGGGATAGGTGTAAAACCTGCTATCCTGTCTGGACCGTACTTTTTAATGGTGTAGATAAGTTGAGAAGCTATCAGTTCCTTTGTTTCTTCCCAATCAGCCCTTACAAATCCACCTCTTCCCCTTGCCGATTTGTACTCTTTTGCCTTTAACGGGTCAGAGAGAATATCTTCCCAGGCTTTTACAGGGTCTCCGTGGTTTTTCTCTTTGGCTTTACGCCACATATCAAGGAGTACACCTCTGATGTACGGATACTTAACCCGTACTGGTGAGTAGATGTACCATGAGAACGAGGCTCCCCTTTGGCATCCTCTTGGTTCGTACTCAGGAAAATCTGGCCCTGTGGTTGGATAGTCTAGAGCCTGTGTCTCCCATGTGATAAGACCGTTTTTGACGTAAACCCACCAGCTACATGAACCGGTACAGTTCACACCGTGGGTTGTCCTAACCCTTTTGTCGTGCTGCCATCTTCGTCTGTAAAAGTCTTCCCAGCTCCTATCCTGTTCTGTAAGAGCTGCATGCCCCCCAGCGTAGGTCTCCTTTGGGGCAAAGGAGGAAAACTTCTTCAGCAGGTAAGACAGTTTTCTCTTCATTAAGGTATCCTCCCAGTATGATATAAGTCATATTTAACGATAATGTCTTACCTGCCACTAGTCAACACTAACTTTAAAATTTTATGTTCTGTAAATCTATTAAAATCTCAGAGAAAACTTTGTAGCGTTTTTCTGGCCTTTTGTTAATCATCTTTAGGATGATGTTATCTAACTCTTTTGGAATGTCTGGATTTAATTTTGAAGGTTTTTCTGGGTCTGGCTCGTCGTATATCTCAAGGATGTTTGGTCTTGTGTAAGGGCTTTTACCTGTTGCTTTTTTGTAAAGCTGATACCCTAAGATAAAAATCTCTTCTTCTTCGTTTGGTAAATTTAAAAGGTTATCTGCAATCTCAAGTCTTAGCCTAGGGTACTTATCTTTAATGAGATTGTTAAACGTTATCAAAAATGCTAGTGCTTGTTTTGATAGTTTAGATAAAACCCTTTTGTAAAACTTTTCAAAGTTTTCCCGTGGCTTTTTTAGTCGGATGTACTCTTTTATCAGCTCCTCTACATATCTTTCTACCTTATCTAGAGGAACTTTTGACAGTAAAAGGTGTCCTTCTTCGCCTTCTCCTGTGAGTGTACCGCCGTAGTATATGTCGGTACCGAGAACCGTTTCTCCGTCCTTTTTAAACTTTACGCCGACAAAGCCAATATCTCCATTGCCATGGATACCACAACCTTTCTGGCAGGCAGACCAGTACATACGAACTTTTGCATCTGAAGGGTCTAACGGATAATTCTCTGTTAGATACTCTGCAACTCTGATAGCATCTGGTTTATTTGGTATTACTCCAAAAGGACAGTGGTCTGTACCGGCACAGGCGATAACATCGTTAAAGTATGGAGAGTTTATGTTCTTGTACTTTTGGTATATAGGCTGGGACAATAGTTTTTCAATGTTTTCCTCTGGTACACCAAGTATGTATAGGTTTTGGCTAACTGTGAGTCTTATCTGACCGTTTCCAAATTCTTTGGCAGCTTCCGCTGCTTCAATCATTGCCGAACCGGAGAATATTCCCGAAGGTACAACCATATGCATTGCATACGTACCATCTTTTAGCCTTACCCTTCCAACCTTTTCTCCACCTTCAAGGTCTGTTAGGGTTCTTCCTGCTTCCTCAAAGTCTCTGCCTGCTTCATGTTTTATCGCATCTATAATCTCTTCCATACCTACAGCATCAATCATATACTTGAGGCGGTTTTTGTTTCTACTGTCTTTAAATCCGTACTTTTTAAACATCTTTGCTGTAGCTTCAAAAAAGGCTGGAACTTCCTCTGGATGTAAGAACACGTTAGCCGGTTTTGCAACAGCTCCAACTTTTCCCCCAAGATAAACGTTAAAACCAAAATCCCCATCTTTCTCCGCTAAAACAAAGCATGCGTCATGGCCATAGATGTTGCATCTGTTAGCGTATGAACCAGAAATCCCGATGTTGAACTTACGTGGGAGTTTGCAAATCCACTCTTCCTTTTTCAAAAATATTTCCTGTATTTTTAAAAGGATATCCCACGTTTCTATAACGTTATCAAAAGCTACACCGTCTAACGGGTCTTGTACTATGTTCCTGAAGTTATCCACTCCAGTTTGAAATGTTGTTATTCCTACACTTTCTAGCTCTTTGAGAACTGTAGGAATATCCTCTATTCTTAGATACCTCAGCTCTACCTGCATACGGGTAGTTAAGTCTATGTAATCGTTGCCGTAAGCCTTTGCAACCTCTCCCACCTTTTTAGCCTGTTCGTACGTCAGCTTTCCTCCGGGGATACGCACCCTAATCATAAATCTCTCGGGAGTTGCAGGTCTGTAGAAGATGCCAAAACACTTAAAAAAGTAAGTTAGGTCATGTTCTGGAATGGAAGAAAACCCGTGCTGGGCGTAGTACTCCAGCTTTTCCCATGCTTCCTGAGGAGTATGTTCTTGCTTTAGTTTTTCTATTTTGTTTATTCTTTTATTTCTCTCTTGGGATACCTTTAGCAGCTTTTCCATACGCTCTCTCCTTTTTCTTGGTTTACATATTTGTAAGT
This sequence comes from Hydrogenothermaceae bacterium, assembly GCA_027052485.1. Taxonomy (GTDB): domain Bacteria; phylum Aquificota; class Aquificia; order Aquificales; family Hydrogenothermaceae; genus Hydrogenothermus. Next base: position 1,113 of record JALUFA010000087.1, on the reverse strand, counting down.
TGGTAAAACTTTATGTAGATTTACCACCTCTCCAAAAACTAACACTGCTGGCTTTTCTGCTTTTTTTGCTAACAGTGGTAAATCTTCCAGTTTCCCTACTATAACTTTTTGATTTTTTCTTGTTGCATTGCTTATGATTGCCACAGGTTTATCTAAGTCTATCTTCTGTTTTTTTGCCTCTTCTAAAATGTCTTTTGCGCGACTCAAACCCATTAAAACAATAACGGTGTGGTTTTCTTGCTTTAGTAGAGGTATCCACTCTTTGTTAAATCTGTTTCCTGCCAGATGGGCTGATACGACGGAAAATCCAGTAGAAAAACCTCTCATAACAACGGGTATACCTGCATACATAGGGGCAACTGTCGCAGATGAAACTCCCGGAATAACCTCTACCTCAACTCCGTTTTCCAGTAAGAAGAGAGCCTCTTCTCCTCCTCTACCAAATACGTAAGGGTCTCCGCTTTTCAACCTTCCAACGGTTAAGCCTGCCTTAGCAAACTCAAGTAAAAGCTTATTTATCTCATCCTGACGTATTGAAAGCTTCCCTTTCTGCTTTCCAACGTAAAGTATTTTTATACTTTTTGGTAGCAGGTCTATTATTTCCTGTGATATTAGGTGGTCTACTAGGGCAACATCCAGCTTTTGAAATGTTTTAAGGGCTTTTACTGTTAGAAGTTCTGGGTCTCCTGTTCCACAACCTATCAGAAAAACTTTTTTTGCCATTCTTTTTCCTAGAAAGAGTTTTGTTATTAATAGAAAGCAATAAATGTGCCAGAAGAGATGGAATTAAGGATTGATAAATATGTTGTTAGATCAAGTGTGTTACAAAAATGTAAATTTGTTTGAGGATTAGGACTGGTGGTAAACATAAGCAATAATTACAAAATTGTAAACTACTTTGCTACAAACCTTCCAATAGTTCTTTTAATCTTTCTTTGATAAGCTTTTGTCGCTGCTCTCCTTTTGGATACCGTTGTCTAATTGTTGCCAGTTCGTCCAGTATCTCATCCAGCTTTTCAGGTAGACAGTCTTCTATCATCTGCTTTAACCTTCCAGAAAAGGCAGGAGCTTTACCTGAAGTGGTTATACCAATGACTATGTCTTTTTTCTTGA
>JALUFA010000086.1 GCA_027052485.1 Hydrogenothermaceae bacterium | reverse complement strand
AAATAAGTTTATCCCTATGTGTGGTATCCCTTATCACTCGGCAGATGGGTATATATCAAGGTTAGTCTCAAAGGGTTATAAAGTAGCTATTTGCGAGCAGCTAGAAGATGCATCTCAGGCAAAAGGAATAGTAAAGAGGGATGTAATAAGGGTTTTAACCCCTGGAACATTCTTTGAAAATGAAAAGATTAAGTCAGGTCTATTAGCCTTAGAAAAGCAGAGGGATAAATACTTTGCTGCATATTTAGACCTTTCTACAGGGGATTTTATAGGAACGGTTCTTGATGAAGATGAGCTTATCTCTTTTATTGCCAAGTTTCAGCCAAAAGAGATTTTAGTCAGAAAGGATTTTGATAAATCTGTGATTGAAGAGCATTTTAAAAATGTGTTTTTTACATATCTACCTGATGAGTTTTTTGACTTTGGCGAGGAAGAGCTGTTTGACTACTTTAACGTGCGCTCTTTCTCAGCGTTTGGATTTTCTCCAGAGGAAGAGTCTTTAAAAAGGGTTGTAGCTGCTGCTTTCAAGTACGCAAAATCAACCCAAAAGAGTTTTTTACCTTTCTTAAAGCGTCCAAAGCCTTTCAGGGAAGATATCTATATGAGAATTGATTACTCAGCCCAGAAACACCTTGAGCTAGTTTGGGCTAACGAAGGAAACCACTCTCTTTTTTCGGTTATTAATAAAACCTTAACAGGAATGGGAAAGCGAAAACTAAAATTTTTCCTACTGCATCCGCTTAAAGACAGAGCCAAAATAGAAGAACGCCAACAGGCAGTAGAGGAGCTAACGGACAACACCCTTAGGGGTCAGATAAGAAACGTTTTAGACAACATTTTTGACCTTGAAAGGCTTATATCAAAAATCTCTTCAAATACCTTGACTCCAAGGGATATGATAGCCCTCAGGGAGTCGTTGAGACACAGCATGCAGCTTAAAAAGTTCGAAAGTGAGGTTAAATCTGATTACTTAAAACAACTTTTTTCTGCGATTGGAGATTTTGAGTATCTTGTAGATAAACTTGATAGATACCTTGAGGACAATCCTCCAATACATCTAAAGGAAGGGGGACTTATCAAAAAAGGGGTAGATAAGTACCTTGATGAGCTAAAAGAGATAAAGGAAAAAGGTGACCAGTGGGTTAAAGAGTTTCAGGAAAAGGAGAGAAAGAAAACCGGTATCCAGAGCCTTAAGGTGGGCTTTAACAAAGTGATGGGATACTACATAGAAATCACAAAGCCAAACTTACACCTTGTACCAGACTACTACAAACGTAGGCAGACCCTATCAAATGCTGAGCGTTTTACAACAGACGAACTTCAATCTTTTGAAGAAAAGATTTTATCTGCAGATGAAAAGATAAAAGCCCTTGAATATGAGATTTTTATGAAGATTAGAGAGGAGGTCTCTCTTATCGCTGAGGAAATCGCAAAATCATCTCAGGCTATAGGCGAAATTGACGCGATAGCCTCTCTGAGCCAGCTTTCCGTTGAAAAAGGCTGGGTAAAACCAACGATTACCGAAGATTACTCCCTAGAGATAGAAGAAGGCGTTCACCCTGTAATAGCCCACTACAATCATGACTTTGTACCAAACTCGCTATCAATGGATGAAAATAGCTATTTTCATATTATCACTGGTCCCAATATGGCTGGAAAAAGTACTTACATTCGCCAGTCCGCAATACTGGTGATACTTTCCCATATAGGTTCATACATTCCTGCAAAATCTGCCAAAATCGGAACAGTCGATGCCATCTTTACGAGAATTGGGTCTGCAGATGCCCTTGCAAAGGGGCTTTCAACGTTTATGGTTGAGATGCTTGAGATGGCAAACATTCTTAACAATGCAACAGAGAGAAGTTTTATCGTTCTGGATGAGGTAGGAAGGGGAACCAGTACCTTTGATGGGTTGTCCCTAGCATGGGCTATTTCCGAGTATGTAGCAACAAAAATTAAAGCTAAAACGTTGTTTGCCACCCACTACCACGAGCTTACTCAGCTGGAAAATGAAATACCGCAGGTAAAAAATTTCCATATGCATATAGATGAAGAAGGGGATGAAATAAGGTTTACCTACAAGGTAGTGGAAGGCTTCACCAATAAGTCATACGGTATACACGTTGCAAAGCTGGCAGGTATACAGGAAGAAATTATAAACAGGGCTTACCAGATACTAAAAGAGTTTGAAAAAGAACATCAGCTTGTGTCAGTTCCTACCGAAAGGAAAGCCGAAAGCAAACAAAAAACAGAAGTAGTACAAGAAGTTCAAAAGCCTTTAGAAGAACTACCCTTATTTAAACAGATTGAGGAACTGGAAGATACATCCAAATATCGGGATATAATAGAAGAGTTAAAGCAGATTGATATAGCTAACCTTACACCACTTCAGGCGTTAAACATACTGAACAAACTAAAAAGCAAGATAAAGGGGTAAAAATGGATAAAATCATCTTAGAAAAGGTTAAGTTTGATGATAGAGGGCTTGTTCCTGTTATAACCCAGAGCTACTACACAGGAAAGGTTTTAATGCAAGCCTACGCAAATAAAGAGGCTTTAGAAAAAACCCTTGATACTAGGTTTGCCACTTACTTTTCAAGGTCTAGAAACTCTTTATGGGTTAAAGGTGAAACGTCAGGAAACAAGCAGAGAGTAGTTGATGTTAGGGTTGATTGCGATGGGGACAGTGTTTTGTATTTAGTAAAGGATTACGGGGTTGCCTGCCATACAGGAGAGGAAAGCTGCTTTTTCACAAAAACGAAAGATAGCAGTAAACCAGACCCTTATGAGATACTTCACAAGCTCTATGAAAAAATTGAAGAAAGAAAACACCTAAAACCTGAGGGTTCATACGTTGCTAAGATGTTTGAAAAAGGCTCAGATAAAATCATACAGAAAGTAGGGGAGGAGGCTGTAGAAACGGTAATAGCATTAAAGAATAAAGATAAAGACGAGATTGTTTATGAAGCTTCAGACCTGCTTTTTCATCTTGTCATGGCGCTTGTAGATGCAGGAGTTAAGATTGAAGACATTCAGGAAGAACTTTTAAGAAGATACAAATAAGGAGGTTTTTAATATGCCATTAGAAGAAGGACAAAAAGCACCTGATTTTTGCTTGCAAGGTTTAACTCCAGAGGGAGAAGAAAAAGAGATATGCCTTTCCGACCTGTTAAAAAAAGGAAAGTACCTTATCCTGTACTTTTATCCAAAGGATAACACTCCAGGGTGTACCACTGAGGCTTGCGATTTTAGGGACAACCTTAACGTTATTGGTGATAAAGCCGTTGTTGCAGGAGTTAGCCCTGACAGTATAGAAAGCCATAAAAAGTTTAAAGAAAAGTACAACCTGAACTTTTACCTCTTATCAGACCCAGAAAAAAAGGTTTTACAGGCCTACGATGCTTACGGCGAGAAAAAATCCTACGGAAAGACAACAGTAGGAGTTATAAGGTCTACCTACATAATAGCTCCAGATGGGACGATAGTAAAAAAATGGAGAAATGTAAAAGCTAAAGGCCACGTGGAAAAAGTGGTTAAAGAGCTAGATAAACTCTTAAAAAGGGATTAGGCGGCGAGGGGTAGTCTCGCCAGTTTTTTTGTGTATAAGTCTACAACTTCATAGAAGCCCAATACTTCATTTCTTAAAAACTGTATCTCTTTATTCGAGTAAGATGTGATTTTGAAATTTTCTCTCTTTTTTATCTTCTCTATAAGGTTCTTTAAGAAGTTTTTGTCATTTTCGATAATAAACGATACA
>JALUFA010000085.1 GCA_027052485.1 Hydrogenothermaceae bacterium | reverse complement strand
CTTTTATTGAGGTTTTTATAGAGGTGTATCAACCTTTCTAAAACCAGCTTTTCAGGTTCTAAGCTTAGGTCTAAAAGATTTTTTTCGCTTTTCCAGGTGTTTATGCTTTCCTCTACAGAGAAAACTTTATTTTCTACGATGTTTAAAACAGGTGTGTCTGCATAAAAGTAAAGAGTTGCTCCGATTGCTGGAAATCTATGGCAATCAAAAGGTGATTTTTCAGCGCACATAATGGCTATGTTTTCGTTTTTTGCTTTCTTATATAGAAAGTTTAAACCTTGTTTTATTAAAGGATTTCTGGTTAAATCTTTTAAGTTTTTTATGCCTTTCCTTACTTCCCGTTTAACAATCAGCCCTCCAAGATTTTCTCCAAGGAACTGGTAGTTTATCTCATGGTCTTTTAGCTTTTTACTAAACGTTGGCTGGTTGTACTGGGGAAAGGCGTTGGAGTATGGAAACGTTCTAACATCATAAATGCTTTTTATACCTAACTTTTTTATCGTCTCAATAAGTTTTTCCTCTTCGTAAAAAGAAGAATAACCAATTGTATATAGCATCTAAAGCGAACATTCTAAGTTTAGTTTTCTGTACTTTTCCTGTCCTTGTTGAAAGATGTCTCCGCCGTATATATCATTTGCCACTATTACTGGAAAGTCTTTGAAAACCAGTTTTCTTATTGCCTCTGTTCCTAGGTCTTCATAGGCTACTATCTCTGCAGAAACTATATGTTTTGCAAGTAGTGCTGCCGTTCCACCGTACGCTGCAAAGTAAACAGCTTTATACTTTTTTAAGGCTTCTTTTACAGGCTGTGTTCTAAAACCTTTTCCAATAGTCCCTTTTAGGCCAAGTTCGTGAAGTTTCGGGGTGTACTTATCCATTCTGTATGCAGTTGTAGGTCCTGCTGAGCCAATAACCTGCCCTGGTTTTGGTGGAGTTGGCCCTACGTAGTAAATGACCTGTCCTTTTACATCTATTGGCAGCTTTCCTGTTTTTTCGTACTCCTCTAACATCCTTTTGTGGGCTGCATCCCTTGCCGTGTAAACCACACCGCTTAGCAGAACCCTATCTCCTACCTTTAAGTCTTCAACTATTTCATCGGTTAAGGGAGTTGTAATTCTTTTTACATCAGACATTTTCTCCTTCCTCTTCTAATAGATTTTTTAGATTAAAGGTGATATCTTCGATCACTGGAACATCGTAGTCAAAATCTACAATCAACCATGGTTTTTTGTTTTCAGCTATCCAGATTTTTTTGTCCTTTGTGAAAATCCAGATAACTTTTTTAACTTCACTGTCTAATAAATCCTGGGTTTTTCTGTGGAAGTAGTCTTGAGGATTTTCAAATTTTCTTAGGTCTGCCTTTGTATCTACTTCAATAACCACTTCTGGAGGTACAGGGATAAATTTATCCCTCATAAGGTAGGGTTTAACTTTTTCTCTATCCCAGATACCTATATCTAGGTTGTACCAGCTACGAGGAGCAAATTTATAGCCAACTTCGTTTGTTAGAATTTCATATTTCTTATCTAGTTTGCTTAACAAAAGTTTCATTAACAGTTTTATTAACCATGCTTGTAATCCACTACTTCCCATCACCACCTCTATTGGTAGCTCCCCTTTTAACACCTTATCGTAATCCCGATAGTAAATAGGGGAGCCTTTCCTCATTTCATATATAAGCTCTTTTGGTACTTTTATTCGTTTTTTCTTATTTGAAAGCTGCTTTTTAGCTACTGTTGCCATCTATATTTCTATTTCTTTATGTCTGTTTGCGTGGCACTGGATATTTACGGCAACCGGTAGTGATGCAATATGTACCGGTGCAACCTCTATTTTTACATCAACAGCTGTAGTGGAGCCTCCAAAACCTAAAGGTCCAACCCCTAATTTGTTTGCCTCTTCTATCAGCTCTTCTTCTAGTTTTGCTATTTTGGGGTCTGGGTGTCTTTCTCCTATGTGTCTGAATAAAGCCTTTTTTGCTAGAACTGTTGAGTAGTCAAACGTTCCTCCTATTCCAACACCCACGGTAAATGGAGGACATGCGTTAGGTCCAGCGTTAGCTATAGTGCAAAGAACAAAGTCTTTTACACCTTCCCAGCCATCGGCAGGCTTTAACATCTTTTGTTTACTCTGGTTTTCTGAACCGCCACCTTTTGCAGCAAACTTAATTTTGATTTTGTCTCCTGGGACTATGTTGTAGTAAATTAGTGCAGGAGTGTTGTCTCCTGTGTTTTTTCTTTCTATCACTGGGTCGTAGGCCAGCGAAGCTCTCAGGTATCCTTCTTTTGTTGCCTGTCTAACACCTTCATTGATAGCATCTGTGATATTTCCACCTTTTATATGCACGTCTTGTCCTACATCAACAAAGAAGACTGGATATCCTGTATCCTGACAGTAGGCCACCTGCTCTTCAGCTGCTACCTTAGCGTTGTCTAGTATTGTTTTTAAAATCTCTTTTCCCATTGGAGATTCTTCTTTAGGAATAGACTCTTCAATAGCTTTTATAAAATCCTCTGGTATGTAGTACTCTGAATCCATTACAAGTTTTTTTACTTTTTCTGTTATTAGAAATGCATCTATCTCTCTCATTTTTGATACCTCGGTTTTATATTAGTCCTAACTCTTTAATTCTTTCTATACCACTCTTTACGGAAGATACAGACTTTCTCCACATCTGCCTTTCTTCGTCTGTCATGTCAAGTTTTACTACTTCCTCTATTCCGTCTCTACCTAGTTTTACAGGAACACCTACAAAAACATCCTCAGCTTCATAAAATCTAGCATCGTCGCCTTCTAGATACACAGAACAAGGCATTATCTCTTTTCTGTCCTGAAGGATTGCCTCTACCATATAGGCAGTTGAAGAACCTGGAGCATGGTAGGCGGATGTACCCATAAGGTTAACTATCTCACCACCGCCAAACTTTGTTCTTTCTACAATCTCATTAAGTTTATCTTCAGGTAGGGCTTTTGTTAAAGGCACTCCTGCCACTGACGATACAGACAGTAAAGGCACCATATCATCACCGTGTCCGCCGATTACGTAAGCGTTTATATTTCTTACAGAAACTCCAAGCTCTTGAGACAAGAAGGATTTAAATCTTGCTGTGTCTAAAACTCCAGCCATACCTAGAACTCTATTCTTAGGAAATCCTGTAAACTTGTAGGCTGCATAAGCCATAACATCTACAGGATTTGATACAACAATTACAATCGCATTTGGGGCATACTTAGCTATGTTTTCTGAAACAGTTTTTATAATTCCAACGTTCTTAGAAAGCAGGTCGTCCCTACTCATCCCCGGTCTTCTAGGAAATCCTGCAGTTACAACAACAATATCTGAACCTTCTAACGGCTCATATCCTTCTCCCTCAGGAGAAACTGAAAAACCTTCAACCTCAACATCGCTGTGTAGTGAGGTTGCCATCTGTTTTATATCAAGGGCTTTTCCTTTTACGACTTCAAAAACTTTATCTTCTGTTTTGCGTGGAAGGTCAAACATTTTTATATTGGCAAGTCCTTTTATCGCAAGTATGTTGGCTACGTGTTCTCCTACATTCCCAGCTCCGATTATTGAGACGGTAGGCCTTTGATAGTCGGTCATTTACAATCCTCCATTTTGGTATAGAATATGCTTCTAGCGCTTAAAAATAAGTCTATAATGTGTTCTTAGTTTTGTCAAACAACGTTTGATTTTTTAAGTTTTTCAAAAAATTATGGAAAAAGTTAGATTAACAGAAAAAGAACTTACAGCAATTAAA
>JALUFA010000084.1 GCA_027052485.1 Hydrogenothermaceae bacterium | reverse complement strand
GGTACAGAGGGGTGGGGTAGGTTTGGAATTGAAAGTAGTAGTTTTTTAAATCTTTCTTCTACCTCTTTTAACTCTTTTTCCAGAGTTTCAATTTTTTTATTTTTGGCTACAACTTCCTCTTTTGCCGCTTCTGCTTCTTCTTTTTTACCTTCTTTATAGAGCTTTCCTATTTCCTTTGAGAGTTTGTTTTTTTCAGCTTTTAGCTTTTCTATCTCTGCTATAAGTTTTCTTCTTTCTTTATCTACGGCTAAAACTTCATCTATCAGGAAAGGTAAAGACTCGTCTCTTGTTTTTAGCCTTTCTTTCACGTACTCAGGATTTTCACGTATAAGTTTTATGTCTAACATTCTAGATTTTTCCCCAAAGGCGCTTAGTTTTTAGACTAAATTATATCAAAAAGAGGCCAGTGTTATAATTTTTAGACCTTAAGTTTACTGGCTGGAGATGTTTTTATGGAAATTTTAAAACTCGATGCAGCCCAAAAAGTTCTAAACGATTACAAAGAACAAAAGCAAAAAATTATAGACAAACATTACAGTGGTGAAACAGGCTTAAACACAGTTAGAGAGCTTTCAGACCTTACAGATAAAACAATTAAAGAGTTTGCAAAACTGAGTTTTCCCTCTGAAGAGGATATTTCTATTGTTGTTTTAGGTGGATACGGTAGACGAGAGCTTTGCTTTAAGTCAGACATTGATATCTCCCTTGTTTTTGATGAGAAAAAGTTTGACGAGTTAAAGGCAGGTATAGAGAGCTTTTACTACCTTTTACTTGAGCTTAAAGTTGACATTGGTTTTTCTCCTAGGGATATAGACTCATTTGTAAAACTTGCAAACAAAGACCTTACAGTTGCAACGTCCCTCCTACAGGGAAGGTTTTTATGGGGAAATGAGGATATTTTTAAAAACCTTTACGAAAAATTTAAAAAACTCATCAGAAGAAAGAAAAATGAATACATTATAGCAACCCTTAGGGCTAGAAAAATCAGATATGAAAAGACAGGAAACAGTATATACATGATGGAGCCCCACGTTAAAGAGGGTGAAGGCGGCCTTAGGGACTTTCACGAGGTTTTCTGGATAGCAAAGGTTTTAGATGATGTTGAGGACTACAGGTACTTTGTTGATAAAAACATCATCCTTGAAGAAGAGTATGTGGAGTTAATGAGGGCTTATGACTTTATCCTAAAAATCAGGAACCAAATGCACCTTATTTGTAATAAGAAGTGTGATGTTCTTGTCTTTCCGCTTCAGGAAGAGGTGGCAAAAAAGCTAGGATACGCTAGGGAAGATGACGATGAGGAAACCCTCAGAGCCTCCGTAGAACAGATGATGAAACTTTACTACCTCAACGCCAAATCTATCAACACAATAACAAAAAGAATTCTAAAAAACTTAACCGAACCCCACGGTTTTGAAGTCCACACGCCTATTGATGATGTGTTTGTAAAAACCTCCACAGAGATAGATGTACTAAACTCAGAAAAGTTTGAAAAAGACGTTATAAATGTACTAAAGGCGTTCAAGTACTACAAAGATTTAGAGCTGGACTTTTCATCTAACCTTGAGTATCTGCTTAGAAAGAATGAAAAATCTCTGATAGAAAACCTTCACAGGGAGGACATTAAAGCTTTAATCAGGGAGATTTTTTCTGACGTTAAAAACCTTGCAAAAACCATTAGGAAGATGCAGGAGTTTTATGTTATAGATGATTTAATCCCTGAGTTTGGATACCAGAGATGCCACTTCCAGTATGACGGCTACCACAAGTACACGGCAGACGCCCACGCAATAAAAGCTGTAGAGATGCTTGAAAGCCTAAAAAAACTAGACTCTCCACAGAAAAAGTCAATGTACGAGCTTTTTAAAGAGATAAAGAGAAAAGACCTTTTAACATGGGCTATATTCCTACACGACATAGGCAAAGGCCACAAAGCAGACCACAGCGTTTTAGGTAGCCAGATGGCAAAGGAGATACTCCTTAGATTTGGTTATCCTGAGGAAGATGCAGAGCTTGTAAGTAAGCTAGTACTTCATCATCTTGACATGGCAAAGATATCCCAGAGGAGAAACATCTACGACCCAAAAGTTTTACAGGAGTTTATCAACATTGTGAAAGACAAAGAGTTTTTAAAGATGTTAACCGTTCTAACGTGGTGTGATGCAAACGCAGTAGCTCCTGGGATATGGAATGAGTGGAAGAACTCGCTCCTGTGGGAGCTTTACTACAAGGCATATGAAATTTTAGATAAAAACATCACCGCTGAAGAGCTAAACAAACACCTTTTAGAGAAAAAACGCAAAAAGATTTTTGCCCTTCTTGCCGCCGAGTTTGGAGAGGCAGAGGCAGAAAAACTGCTTTCAAGGGTTTCTGACTACTATCTAATATCAACCCCTGTTGATGATATGTTCCAGCATCTTAAACTAGAACACAGGCTTTTAAAAACTGGCGACCCCCAGTTTCTCTTTGACAAAAACAGTAGTGTTGGTTTTTCAAACCTAATAATGGCAGTTAAAGACATTGAAAATCCCCTTTTGGTTTTCACAGGAATACTAAGCAACATGCAGGTTAACATCCTATCTATATACTCATACACGAGAAAGGATGGGGTTATCCTGATAGACGCAAATATCTCAACACCCACCCTTGAGGCGGTTGATGATGAAGTGTTTAAGAAGTTCCTACAGGTTTTTGACGACTACAGACGCGGTCTGATTACTCTAAAAGACCTGAAAAAGAAAAAGTACAGAGGATTTAAGGCTTCTACCCTTCCACCTCCAACCTTTGTAAAAGTTGATAACAAAATGTCTGATAGCTACACAATTTTTGACGTATCGGCAGAAGACAGAATAGGACTTTTATTTGATATTATTCAAGTATTCTCAAAGTTTGACCTGTACGTTCATATCGCAAAGGTTACAACACAGGGAGAAAGGGCAAGGGACGCCTTTTACGTAAGGACAAAGGATATGAGTAAAATAACAGATGAGGAAACGCTAAACAAAGTGAAAAAAGAGCTTTTAAAGGTAATAAAGTCTTGAACGGAGAAAGGATGAAACTTACAGGCAGACCAGAACTGATAAAGATTATAAAGGAAAGAGCACAAACAGAAGGCAGTTTAAGCTTTCGGGATTTTATGGATATGGCTTTATACTATCCGGAGCTTGGGTATTACACATCAGACAAATTAAAGATAGGTGGTTATGGCGACTTTTTTACAGCCTCAGAGCTAGACCCGGCCTTTGGAGAGCTTCTGGCAAGACAGATAGCCGAAATCTATTACAAGCTAAACAGTAAAAACTTTAAGATTGTGGAAATAGGAGCAGGTAAAGGCTATCTAGCCCATGACATTCTAACCGCATTAAAAGAAAAGTACCCAGAAGTTTACGAAAATGTAGAGTACGTTTTGATAGAAAAATCTCCCTACCATATAAAAGTCCAAAAGGAAGTGTTAAGAGAGTTTGACAACGTAAAATGGGTGCAGGACATTATAGACTTTGAAGATGAGTCAATAGAAGGGGTTATCCTTTCAAATGAGCTTTTTGATGCCTTTCCGGTACACATGATAAGAAAGAAAAACGGAAAGATTTACGAGATACACATAAAGGTAAAGGATGATGATACTGTTGAAGAGATGGAAGTTCCAGTATCAAAGGAAGTTTTAGACTACCTTAACGAGTTAGAAATAGATATACCCGAAGGGATGACAACAGAGGTAAACCTTGACGCTGCCGACTACATTCAAAAGATTGGAAAAAAACTAAAGAAAGGATATGTAATAACCATAGAC
>JALUFA010000083.1 GCA_027052485.1 Hydrogenothermaceae bacterium | reverse complement strand
GTTTTTTACCAAAATTTATAGCTGCCTTATACTCTTTTCCATTTATTATAACTTTTCCTGCATAGACCCCAAACCTTAAGCAAAGCTCCTCCTGTGGGTCAACGTTTATTGTTGGAAAACCTATCTTGCTTCCAAGACCTCTTCCCTTTACAACTTTCCCTTTGATACAGTACTCTCTGCCTAAGATTTTTTTTAGTATATCAACCTTACCTTCTTTTAGGAGCTTACGAATGTCTGAAGAGCTAATTTTTTCTCCTTGAAGTTTTTCTTTTTTTACAGGGATAACCTCTATATTTTTTATCTTTAGATACTCAACGTTTCCTTCTCTGTTTTTACCAAATCTCCAGTCTTCACCTACAACTAGAAGTTTGCAGTTTAAAAGTTCTTTTAAGAAGTTGATAAACTCATCTTTTGTTTTTTTTGCAAACTCGGGGTTAAAGTCTATAATTATCAGATAGTCAAGACCTAAGTTTTCTAAAATGTCTCTCTTTATTTCTAGATTGGTTATCCTGCAAAGGTTTTCATCTTTCAGAACTTTTCTAGGATGGGGATAAAAGGTTATTACTGCCGTTTTTAACCCTCTTTTTTTTGCCTCTTTTTTTAAAGTTTCTAAAACCTTTTGATGACCTATATGTATCCCATCAAAGTTTCCTATACTACACGCTAAAGGTTCACTAATCTTTGGGATACTGCCTGTTAGTACTTTCATATATCTCCTTGGATATACATTTTTGCAACCTTTGAGGCTATAGAGTATGGAAAGCCACGGTTTATAAGATAGGATACTACTTTTTTAAACTCTTTTTCTTTTTTGTACTTCTTTACTCTTTCTACTGCTGCCTGAAAAATCTCTTCTTCAGAAAAGTCTACCTGTAGGTTTCTAACGCCTTTTCTGTAGAGTTTGCTTTTTAGCTTTAAGGGAGATTCTCCTTTTTTTATAGTTAGCTCTTTCTGCCTTTCTTTAAGCTTTGCGTCGTTTATATAGCCCTTATCTTCTAAGTATGATAGGACGTTTTCCACCTGCTCTTCATCAAACCCTTTTTTTAAAAGCTTTTGCTTTAGTTCATCTTTGAAGTAATCCCGTTTTGAGAGCAGGTAAAAAGCGTAAGATTTTGCGTCCAACTGTTAATCGTTTCCTCCAAGGAAGTGGCCGAAATCTGTTCCAAAGTCTTCCATTGATGTTTCTGTGGATATTCCTTTCATCTTAAGCTCAAGGTCTGATGGATTTTCTGAAGCTTTTAAAGCATCCTCTTTTGAGATAACTCCTTTTTCGTATAACTCTAGCAGCGCTTGGTCGAACGTTTGGGTTCCGTACTGCTGCTTTCCTTTTGCTATAAGGTCGTTAATAGTTTCAAACTTTTCAGGTTCTAGGATTGCATCGTAAACTGCACCTGTGTTGATTAAGAGCTCCACAGCAGCAACAAGTCCTTTTCCATCTTTTCTTGGTACCAGTCTTTGGGAAACAACAGCCTTTAGTGTTGATGCAAGGAGTATTCTAATCTGGTTTTGTCCCTCCAGTGGAAACATATCAATGATACGGTTTATCGTTTCCTTGGCATTTTGGGTGTGGAGGGTAGAAAAAACTAGGTGTCCTGTTTCTGCAGCTCTAAGGGCAGTTTCAATCGTTTCTAAGTCTCTCATCTCACCAACAAAGATAACATCTGGGTCTTCCCTTAAAGCTGCCCTTAAGGCTGAAGAAAAACTCATAGTATCAAGTCCTACTTCTCTCTGAACTATATAACTTTTTTTATCCCTAAAAACGTACTCTATAGGGTCTTCAATGGTAACGATAACGTCCGTTTCTTTTTCATTTCTGTAATCAATCATTGAGGCAATGGTGGTTGATTTACCTGAACCAGTTGGTCCTGTTACCAGTATCAATCCTCTCTTTTCAAGGGCTATGTCTTTTAGCTTTTGTGGCAGACCAAGTTCGTCAATAGAAGGAATTTTGGTTTTTAAAATTCTAAAGGCAAATGCAAATGTGCCTCTCTGTTTATAGATGTTTACCCTAAATCGGCTAACCTTGGGAATTGAGTAGGATATGTCAAGTTCTCCCTTTTCAAACAGTTCTTTTCTTTTTGCCTCATTCGGTACTACAGCTACTATAAAACCAGCTACATCTTCCAGTGTAAGGGTGTTAAACTTTGGCTGTGGATGGAGTTTCTTGTTTATTCTAAAGAAAGGTGGAAGCCCCACCTTCAGGTGTATATCTGAGGCTCCCTGATTTACAGCATCTGTCAAAATTGCATCAAGTTTATCCTTGTTCATTATTTATAGCCTCTAGAATCTTTTGTTTTATCTCCTCGGCTAGCTCTGGGTCATTTTTAAGTCTCTCTCTAGCTTTTTCTTTCCCCTGTCCGAGCTTAATATCCCCATACGAGTACCAAGCTCCGCTTTTTTTGATTATTCCATACTTTTCTCCAAGGTCTATAAGCTCGCCTTCTTTTGAGATACCCTCACCATAAAGAATGTCAAACTCAGCCTCTTTAAATGGAGGAGCTAGTTTATTCTTAACGATTTTAACTTTTACTCTGCTGCCAACCCTTTCTCCACTGTCCTTAATATCTGATTTTCTTACTTCCATTCTCATATCAGCGAAAAATTTAATCGCTCTACCACCTGTTGTAGTTTCAGGATTTCCAAACATAACTCCAACTTTTTCCCTTACCTGGTTAATCAAAACGAGAGCTGTATTACTCTTATTCACTGCACCTTTTAGTATTCTCATAGCTTTAGACATCAGTCGTGCGTGAAGACCTATGTTTGAATCCTCTATGTCCCCTTCAAGCTCTGCCTTTGGTACAAGGGCTGCCACTGAGTCTATAACTATAACGTCTACAACGCCACTTCTAACTAAGGTTTCAGCTATTTCTAAGGCTTGCTCCCCATAGTCAGGCTGGGAGATTATTAGGTCTTCCAGTTTTACACCTATAGCCTTGGCGTACTTAGGGTCAAAGGCGTGTTCCGCATCTATGAATACGGCCTTTCCTCCCTGCTTTTGCGCCTCAGCGATAATATGAAGGGTTAAGGTTGTTTTTCCTGAGCTTTCAGGTCCATAAATTTCGGTTACTCTTCCCTTTGGAATACCTCCAATCCCTGTTGCGATGTCTAGGGACAAAGACCCAGATGGAATGGTTTCAACAGATTTTACAGCATCTGAAGAAAAGGTCATTACCGAGCCTTTTCCGAACTTCTTCTCAATCTGGGCTAGAGCTGCCTCCAGAGCTTTCTGCTTTGCCTCAAGCTCAGGATTTTTTTCTAGAGTTTCTGGCATATATGCAAATCCTCCTAAGGTGATTTTTCAAGGTAAAAAATTCCCGACCATAAGGTATGAAAAGTTTAAAAAATTTCTATTTTCTAAAATAGAATCTTGTTCTTTGAATTTTGATGATGTTTTTAGTTTTGTTTTCAATAATTTTTTTTAGATATATTATTAATAATATAATACTAGAAAAATAAAAAAATTACAAAAAAGTAAGCTAATTTTTTTAGCTTACTTTTTTAATTATTTTTATAAATTCATTTTCATCTATTGTGCCTACTGATGGATGTGCTGCTGAGAAATTATTCCTTATGTCTCTACATTGATCCAGAAAAAAGTAACCATCTTCTGTTATCAGATTTAATTCCAAACATAGGCTAAGAAGTTCCGCATCTTTAAAATCCAATAATGCTGCCTCGTCAAATTGTTTTTCCTTAATTTGAGATACTACATTTAGCCCAAATTTCCTCACCTTTTCACGTAATGCCAATATTGATAAATTCCATATATAATTTATTGCTGCATCAAAAAGCCCTGACGCAACTGCAATACACATTCTTACAAGT
>JALUFA010000082.1:2805-3845 GCA_027052485.1 Hydrogenothermaceae bacterium | reverse complement strand
TTTAGGGCTTCAATAAACATCCTCTCATACTTGTTCATGTGCTTTCACCTTATCACGGAGGATTAAATAGGACAGGGAAATAATAAAAAGCATCATTATGAAATATCCCCCCTCCTTGGAAAATACATAATTGATCACTTTATCCCTTAAACTCTCGAAATAATCCTCAACCTCTTCTTTAAGGGACATTTCGTATTCATATACGAAGGTAAAATCTTCCAATATAGTTTTACCCCTCCACATAAATTCTCGATCCTTTTTTGTTAATACATTCAAATTTTGGGCAATTGGATCTACGATCACAGGTTCAGTGTCGTCGGGAATGATTATATACAGATAATCCGAATCCTCTAATACTACATCTCCCTTAGAATTTGTTGTAAATGCTAAAGCCTCCGGTTTAAGGGTATAATAGAAGGTCCTTGGTTTAACCATAGATTTATTGAATAGTCCTTTTACATCATATTCAATCCTTAATACTCCTTCGTAGGAGGGGTTAATTATACTTAACCTCTTTTTGGGTAGAGGTATGATCTTAAGATTATCAATCGGTGCAACATTGGGGTTGATGTGATAACGAATTTGCTCAACATTAGTTTTGGATTTCCAGGAACTTATATCGTTTGTGATTGCAATATTACTATCATATACCTTTGCGGAATTCTCATCATTGATCAATATTGAGATCTCTTCAATTACATGGGCATTTCCCTCTATATCTGAGTATATTCTAACATGGGTATTTTGATAGGTAAATCCTGCGAATACTATCCCCAAGGTTAGGAATACTATTAAAAATAATCTTCGCATAATATATGTGAGGCTCTAAAATTTAAAAAGGGATAATATGGATGTTTTATTCTTAGGTCAAGCGGGTGTGCTGATCAATACAAAGAGAGGTCTTATCGCTATAGACCCCGTATCTTCTGATCTAACCAGGGATCGCATCGTTCGAGAAGCAAAGGGGCTAAAGATGATCCTGATCACCCATGAACATAAAGAACATTTTGATCCGGATCTTATTGAACTATTATTTAGAG
>JALUFA010000082.1:0-2795 GCA_027052485.1 Hydrogenothermaceae bacterium | reverse complement strand
TATTTAGAGAATATAAACCCTATGTTGTTGCTCCCAGACCGGTTTTGGCTAGATTGAACATAGATGTTACTTATAAAAGTGATGTATTGATCGGCGATTTCTTTGAATTACAGGGATTCGAGATTCAGGTCCTTAGGGCCTTCCATCCACAATCTCAATATGCAGTATCCTATTTGATCAAAGATTCCCGCAATGTGATCTATCATGCAGGAGATACCTATGAGACCGATGATATGTTAAAGATCTCTGGTGATCTCGCTATAATCCCTATTAGAGGTATGGAAACAATGGGGGCAGTTCAGGCCTCTCGATTGGCTGCTAAAATGGATTTTCGCAGAGTTATGCCGGTCTATTGGTCCTCTAAGAAGGATCTAAATGAGTTTATGTATGTTACCAATGATCGTGTAATAATTCCTGAGGTGGGAAGATGGATAAGAGTATAAAATTGTTTGTGTTATTCCTGTTATCGGGAATGCTATTTGGAGGTAACTTAGTGTTATACCCAAATGTGGCTTATGTAAATCGGGATTATAATGTGCCCTCTGGTTATTTCAAGTTGGTGTTAGATGATATATATTATCCCTCTTATGGAGATCTAAGTGTGTTTTCATCAACTCCTGTTTATGTTAATCGGGAATCAACAGTGGTTGATCATCAAATGAAATCCCTCTTTGAACTCATTAATGAGAGTATTGGCAAGGAGATCTCCTTTAAATCTGAAGGAGAACTTGTTAAAGGTAAATTGGAGTGGTATTCCAATGGGTATTTAGGTGTGAACACCGGTGATGGTATTACTCTCTATAATTTGGATAATGTAGATGCATTATCTCTCACCTCTACCCCTACCATTCCTGTTAAAAGAGAGGTATATACTATTTTAGGGTATGCAAACCAACCCTCTAAAATATCTGTTAATTATCACACCTCTCAGATCGGTTGGGAGATCCTCTATGACCTAGATTTAGATGATTCCACCCTAAAAGAATCCGCTCACATATATAATAGAGGTAAAGAGAGTTTTGATGGGTTTAATGTTAGATTCATGATCTCTGAACCCCATTTGATTTCCTCCTACCGAGGCACTCCTATATTGATGAAATCCTATGCAGCCGCCTCTCCAGTTGAAGCTATGGATGCTAACGATTATATTCCTCCCACAGCTTCCACTTATAGGGGAAGTGGTTCTTGGATGTATGTGTTGGATAAGCCCATCAACCTTTCTGCTAACGGTGATGTAAGTTTCCAGATCCTTACTAGATCCTTAGAAAATTCCATTGATGAGAGAATAGAATGGGATAGTAGTTGGGGTAGTTGTTGGAGAGTAGTTTCCTTTACAAATGATGGTTCCGAGACTTTACCTTCGGGTAAAGTTCGTATCTACCGAAATAATATCTTCATAGGAGAGGATTCTTTAGACATGTTGCCCTCTGGTGATGAGGTATCTCTAAGGATCTCAACTGTCCCTGAGATCAAGGTTGAACCTAAACAGACCAGCCACACTACAACTTCTCTAGGTGATCAAACCTTACATCGGGTATCTATGGAATACACAGTCCATAACTATGATTCTCTGGCTCATGAGGTTTATGTTAAGGTCCGATTACCTCAATATCTCCAGGATTTCAGTATAGATTCAACGGATCCATCAATTTATAAAAAAGGTGATGGTTGGATCATGTGGAAAATTAATATTGATGCTGGGAAAGAGAAGGTTCTGAAGCTTAGCTATTCTTATAAAACTAATTGGTGATGTGATAGCATGACTTTAGTCCAGATAGTTAAGGATTTTGAGTGTGAATGCGGGCATAAACTTTCCTTTGATCTCTCCGTAGAAGGTAACCTTTCAGATTTCCAAGCTACTATTACCTGTCCTAAATGCAATAAAGTTCATGTCATAAATAAAGAGACTCTGTTTAGATCATCACCGGTTTCCAGAGATGAGTCAACATCCCCTTCCAATCTAAACCTATCAAGTTCTCTCTTGGACAACAATTCTAACAGTTCTTCCAGTGAAGATCACAGCGCAGACATCGCAGGATTTTTTGATGGGCTATAATAAAAACATATTTAAACCCCCTTTTTCTTTATATTTGTAATGTTTATAGGATCCCCTTATCACATTCAGAGAGGCTCCAGGTTTGAGCGCATTAAATATACTTCAGAACAATTGAAGGAATATCCAGATAGGATTCGTAAATGGAAGGGTTCAAATCGTCTTTTAGTATCTGTTTTATTGGGTTTATATCCCTTCCATTATGTAAGCGATCCTAAGTTGGCCTATGATGTGGATTGGTATAAATATAACTTTCATCTTCCCATAGAGATCGAATTTTCAAAGGATCATATTCTGATCTATAATAAATACAACATATATGCGCCTAAGGCGGATCCTCTACACGATCCCCGCGATTTCTATCCAAATTTATTATCCCCACAATTTCCTACGGATCTTAAAACTCAATTCTTTGGGGGAGTTGATCATGAGGATGGAGATCCCCCTCTTAGCACATCTTTATATGATCCGTCCTTTCCGGGAACACCTCTTTCCAGCCCCTTTTTACCTCTGATCTTTTCAGGTGCTGATCCTGCATTTAAAATTCTGAATTCCAACGGAGATCTCTACTTAATTGGAGACCGTTATCTCTATTATATCTACCCAATCCTGTTTAGCATTTTCTTGGATATCGAGAATCAGATTAATGGTTACCCTCTAAAATTGATCCAACTTGATAACCCATCTTTTGATTTATAAATTTTCGAGGAATTTAATAACCTATGATCAATGATTACCTGTT
>JALUFA010000081.1 GCA_027052485.1 Hydrogenothermaceae bacterium | reverse complement strand
TAGTAGAACAGGGGCCTCCTCTTGCAGAGGTTAGGGGTTTGCGTTTTGAGTTTCTAGATGAGGAAGGAGGGTTTAAAGACTTTGAAATTATTTACTAAGATTTTTTTGCTACTGTTTATCCTCTCATTTGTAGCCCTTGCAAACCAGACTTACATAGTAAAAAAAGGAGACTCACTGGCTAAGATTGCTAAAAAGTTTCATGTGTCGGTTAAAGACCTGATAAAGGCTAACAACCTAAAAAAGCCGTACATTATAAGGGTAGGTCAAAAGCTGGTTATTCCTTCAAAATCTGGTAACGGGTATACTGCATCAAGAAATTCCTCCCAAAGCTGCCAGCTAACGTATAAGGTTAAAAAGGGAGACACGTTAATAAAAATTGCCAAAAAGTATCACCTCTGGGTGAAAGATATAAAAAAACTTAACAACCTAAGGTCAAACATGTTAAAGGTGGGGCAGGTTTTATGCTTAAAAAAAGGAAGTATCAAATCTAATAAAGCTGTAGCCCACCAAAAAAAACAAAAAACTAGAATTGTAAAAAGGGTTAAGACTGTTATCACCACCTATAGAGTAAAAAAGGGAGATTCGCTAGCAAAAATCGCTAAAAAGTTTCGCACATCTGTTAACACCTTAGTAAAGCTTAATCATTTAAAAAAGCCGTACATCATTAGGGTAGGTCAAAGGCTAAAAGTACCAAAGAAAGTTGTTGAAACTGTTATCTTGACAGAAAGGGACAGACTAAAACAGCTTGCAAGAAGTATGCCTTTTGGTTTTATATGGCCTGTTGATGGAAAGGTAGTAAATGGCTTTATAAACGATGGAAACGTTATCCACATAGGGATAGACATTGCTACTGACTGTGATGCACCTGTCCGTGCTGCTGAAAGTGGCAAAGTGATATACGCAAACAAAGCAATAAAGAGATATGGAAAGCTGGTAATAATAAAGCACATTAAAAACTTTACCACCACTTACGGGAACCTAAATAAAATCGTTGTTAGAGACCAGCAGTACGTCAAGAAGGGAGATATCATAGGCTATACAGGTAAGATAAATAACGGTCAAGACTGTGGTATCTACTTTGAAGTTAGGAAAAACGCAATTCCTATAAACCCAGTTTCTGTTCTACCTAAGAAATAAGAAGTTTTGAGGTAAATAAATGGCAAAGTATGAAGAATTTCCAAGAATAAAGAGACTTCCCCAGTACGTCTTTGCCGTAGTAAACGAGCTTAAGGCAAAGATGAGAAGAGAGGGGGAAGATATTATTGACTTTGGTATGGGAAACCCAGACCTTACCCCAGCGCCCCACATTATTGAAAAGCTGTGTGAGTCGGCAAAAAAACCCCACACCCATAGATACTCTATGTCCCAAGGAATACCAAGACTGAGAAAGGCTATCTGTGATTTTTATGAAAGACAGTACGGTGTAAAGCTAGACCCAGAAGAAGAAGCAATAATGACTATAGGCTCAAAAGAAGGCATATCTCACCTCATGATTGCTATGCTTGAGCCGGGAGATATTGCCCTTGTACCAAGTCCAAGGTACCCTATCCACTATTACGCACCTGTTATAGCCGGTGCAAGTGTCCTAACGGTTCCTCTGCCTTTAGAGGGTACCGATAGTGAAAAGCAGGAACAGTTTTTAAGAAACATCTATACTTCTTACGAGGACAGCTATCCTCAGCCTAAGGTACTAATCCTGAACTTTCCAAACAACCCAACAACAATGGTTGTAACGAAAGAGTTTTTCAAAGAAATAGTAGATTTTGCCAAAAAGAAAAACCTTTGGATAATACACGATTTTGCGTATGCTGACCTTTGTTTTGACGGATATAAAGCACCTTCCATCCTAGAGATTGACGGTGCAAAAGACGTTGCCGTTGAGCTCTACTCTATGACAAAGGGCTTTTCCATGGCAGGATGGAGGGTAGGTTTTGTTTTAGGAAATCCAACCATCGTTTACAACCTGAAAAGGCTCAAAAGCTATCTGGATTACGGGACGTTCACTCCAATACAGGTGGCAAGTGTTATAGCCCTTGACAGTGATTACTCTATCGTTGAAAAGACAAGGGATATATACAGCCGTAGACTTGATATACTCGTTGAAGGCTTAAATAGAGCAGGATGGAAGGTGGAAAAACCAAAGGCTACCATGTTCCTGTGGGCTAAAATTCCTCCTCAGTTTAAAGATATGAACTCTGTAGACTTTAGTATGAAACTGCTAAAAGAGGCAAAAGTTGCTGTTGCCCCGGGAGCAGGTTTTGGAGAACATGGAGAAGGATACGTTCGCTTTGCAGTCGTTGAGAACGAAAAGAGAATAAGACAGGCAGTTAGAAACATCAAAAAGTTTTTAAGACAGTATTCATGAACCAGACGGTTTTAAAAGCTGAAAACCTGAAAAAAAAGTACAAAGACAGACAGGTTTTGAACGGTGTATCTTTACACGTCAAAGAAGGTGAGATAGTAGGACTGCTAGGGCCAAACGGTGCAGGAAAAACTACAACCTTTAAGTGCCTCCTTGGTTTTGTACGACCTGATGAAGGAAAGGTTCTCATAAACTCTGATGATATAACAGACCTTCCAGTTTACGAGAGGGCAAGGAAAGGAATATCCTTCCTTCCTCAGGAATCTTCTATCTTTAGAGACCTTACAGTCTGGGAAAATCTTGTAATGTTTTTAGAGTTTTACTACGATGATAAAAAACAGATAGAAGAGAAGGCAAAAACTCTTCTTGAAGAGTTTGGAATTTATCACCTGAAAAAACAGAAAGCCTCCACCCTTTCGGGAGGAGAGAGAAGACGTTTAGAGATTGCAAGAAGTCTCATAATAGACCCATCGTTTTTACTGCTAGATGAACCTTTTGCAGGGGTTGACCCTGTTTCGGTTAAAGAGATTAACCAGCTTATACTGTCGCTTGTAAAAAGGGATATCGGCGTAGTTTTGACCGACCATAACGTTAGGGAAACCTTAAAAATCACAGACAGGGCTTACATAATAGCCCACGGTAGCGTTATCGCTGAAGGCACGCCTGCCGAGATTGTAGAAGACCCTCAGGTTCAAAAAGTTTTCTTAGGAGAAGATTTTGTCCTTGTATAAACTTAAAAATGGAGAGGTTAGATGAAAAAACGTTTAGCCGCTTTTTGCGTTTTAACTGCTGCTGTTTCCCACGCGCAGGACTTTAAAATCAAACCTTTCATAATGGCTCAACCGTGGCTTACATACACCGAAAACTATGACGTACCGGGTAGCCCAGACTTAAAGGAGCATCAGACAGACTTCTTTATCCGAAGAGGGCGTTTTGGCTTTAAAGGTAGGTTCAACCCCCTCTTAAAATTTAAGCTTGTAATGTCTTACGACAAGCTCTGGAAAACTAACCCTAACCCCAATGATGGTGCAAAAGGTTCTGTTAAGTTTACCGGAGAGACCCATCCAAAACTACAGTTTCTAGACGTGTTTTTAATGTGGAAAGCCTTAGGAGATGAGTTTGTTATAACAGGAGGACACTTTAGACCTCAGGTAGGAAGGGCTAATATCACATCAGGTTTTAAAATACTTTCCCTTGAAAAAGGTCTTCCAAACTTTTACGTTAGAAACCACGTAATAGGAAAGCCGTTAAAGGTTCACACCTTTAACTTTGCAACTGGAAACGGAAGAGCTACAAACATTACCTTTGGTGGACTAATACTAAAAAACCTCTACAGTTTAAACTACAACTTCTCGGCAGCTTACAATCAAAACTATGTAAACTCTAAGTACAGCTCCCCTCTTCTTACCGGTAGAGTAGCCGTATCAATAGGCGACCCAGAAATGAAAACGTATAAACTTGGGTACACCCAAACGTACCTAGGAAAGAGAAAAGGTATCACCTTTGCCATTAACGGAAGTTATCAGGGAGAAGGTATCTATAAAAAGAAAAACCGACCTTTTGATAAAAACTACCTTTATGGTGGAGACATACTGGCTAACTACAAAAACCTAGACTTTGTCTTTGAGTACGACTTTCTAGGTAGAAAATGGAAAGACGGAACATCTTACCTTGACAAAGTATGGCAGGTAAAAGCAGGGTATATTTTAAGCCTATTCTCCCAAAAGTTTGAGCCTGCAGTTTCTTACGAAGAGTTTAAGCCTGACAGTAATGGATACTCTGTTTACAAAAAGAGAAAAAACACGAGATACGATGTTGGGGTTAACTGGTACATAAGGGGAAATAGGCTAAAACTCAGCCTTCACTACGCAAAAGGAAAGCTTTATAACTACACAAACAAGAAAACTGGAGATGTAGGAACTGTTAACGTTTCATACATAGGTCTTGGTTTTCAGTTTATCTTTTAAGAGAGGAGCTTAGTACTCCTCTTCGCTCTTGTACTCAAAGATTATCTCAACAACTAGCAATACGATAGAAATTACATTTGCCACAGCAGCGCCAATTGCAAGGCCGATAGCAAGGGGTATATGAACGCCGCTAAAGTATAAGAACGTAGCTGGTATGAGGTGCAGGTCTGCAACCAATGCTGTTGCCAGAAGTTCTGCAGCCAGTATCTTTTTTGCTCCAAACTTTAGCACAGTTGCTATAAGGTTTACCCCAATCGCTACAATCAGCTGATATGGGTCGTGGCTAAATATAAAACCAACATTACTTGTTAACGCCAGCACTATAAAAAAGTCAGACCAGACTTTTCCCCATTTAATCATTTGCCTTTACCTCTTCCTGTTCTTTTTCTTCGTCTTTGTCCTCTACAATGTGTCTTTCAAAGAAGTCCTCAGCCCTTCTTAAGGCTTTAGGATGTCCCAGCACAAGGAGTGAATCTCCTTCCTGTATCTCTGTGTTTCCAGAAGGCGCTATCTTCATCTTTCCATCTGCTCGGATAATTGCTACAACTGTTGCTCCAGTTTCTTCCCTCATGTGGATATCTTTTAGTTTTTTACCTATAAGGTCTGAGTTTTCATCAATTTTTATCTCAATGATGTCTATATCCGTTCTCTCTCCATAGGCTATCTTTTCTAAGAACTTAGAAATTGTTGGAGAAGGTGGATGAAGAATATAGGATGCAATTCTCCTTCCAATAGTCACACTTGGGACAATAACCTCATTTGCCCCTAAGAGTTTCATCTTTTCGGCTGCACCTTCGTTTGTAGCTGTTGATATGATGTAGAAGTTTTCTTTATCTGGTCTTATCAGTCTAGCTGTAACGATAACTGCGATGTCCTGTGTGTTTTCTTCAAAAGCTGTAACAAGCCCTTTTGCATCCAGTATGCCAACCCCTAGGAGAACTTCCCTTTTGTGAGGCTCATCAAAGACGTAGTAGTCAACGCCAAACTTTCTTATCTCTTCTTCTTTTGACCTGTCTGGTTCTATCAGTACAAACTTTATCTTTCTTCGTTTCAAAACCCGCATTGTTTCCTTTGTAATGTCGTTAAACTTAACTATGATGTAGTGTCCTTTTAGTTTATTCATTTCTTTATACATTCTCCAATACCTGTATATTTCTTGAATATTGCTATTCATAAACACGTTAACTGTGGCAACCAGACCATAAAGATACGCTATTGGAAAACCAATTATAATAAACATGGAAGAAAAAAATCTGTTTAGAGAGATATTCCCATCATACCCTTCTGTATATCCAACTGTTGAAAGGGTTATAACCGTATGGAAGAAGTAGTTTAAAACGTGGACGCCATCAGCTTTATTGTTGATAATCATAAGAATGAGAACACTTAAAGTAGTGAAGAAAATAACGGTCATTAATGGAAAACGAAGTTGAAAAAGGATGTTGTAAAACTTTTCTTCGTAGATGGCCTGATAGTTTATAGGTTTAACGTTTCCGTAGTGGGGTACTTTTTTCTTTTTTCTCATTTTCTAAAAGTTTCTAAGTAGCTCTTCAAGTTTTTTTTCAGTCTTTATCTGGTTTAAGTCAAGTTTTGTTAACGTTTTTACAATATACTTTCCGATAATGTCAAATTCAACGTTAACAAAATTTCCTATGGTTTTAAACCTAAGGTTTGTGTTTTCGTATGTGTGAGGTATCACGTTTATACTTATAGTTTCATCCTGAATGTAGTTTATTGTTAGGCTTATTCCGTCTATAGCGATTGAACCCTTTTCTATAACTAAAGGTGTGTACTGCCTATCTATCTTGAACTTAAACGTGTAATGGTCGCCTGTTTTTTCTTTGTGTACTAGTGTTGCCATCGTATCTACATGACCCTGTACTATGTGGCCGCCGAGTCTGTCTGACACTTTTAATGCCCTTTCTAGGTTTACCCGGTCAGCAGGCTTTAAGAACCTTAGGTTAGACCGTGATAAGGTTTCGTTTGATACGTCAAAGATTAGGGAGTTTTCCTTTATATCTACCACCGTAAGGCATACTCCGTTTACCGCTATACTGTCTCCAAGCTTGGTATCTTCAATAATCTTTTTTGTCTCTACCTGCAGCCGTGCTCCATCGTGGGTTTTTGTGTTCGTTAGCACTTTACCTACTTCTTCTACCAGTCCTGTAAACATCTATCTACCGTAGGTTTTGTTATAAATAACAAAGTTAGTATACACCTTTTTTAAGTAATTTCTCGTTTCATCAAACGGATGGGTTTCTACAAACTCGGCAATATTTTTTGGATTAAACCTTTTTATAGTTCTCCTGACATTGCCTTCTCCTCCATTGTAGGCGGCTATTGTGTAATACAGATTTCCGTCAAACCTCTTTAACAGGTAGTTTATGTACCACTTACCAAAGCTTATTGAAACTGTTGGTCTAAAAAGATGTGTGATATCAAAATCTTTTATCCCCTGCTTTTTAGCAGCCCAGTAGGCGGTTGACGGAATAAACTGCATAAGCCCAACGGCGTTTGAAAAGGATATAGCCTTGTAGTAAAAGAGGCTCTCCTGTTTCATAAACGAGTAAACAAGATTGCTTTTTTCTTTAAAGGGCTTAATAAACCTATATCTATAAGGCACGTATCGAACGACTGCCTCTGGCATGACCGAGTAAAGCTTCCAGAGTTTTTTAGGATGGTTTTTTAGGTAGTATCTAGCCTCCAGATAAGCCCACCTGTAGGTAAGGTCAGATGATTTTAGGATTTTTATCAGCTTGAGGATATTATCAATTTTGCCTTCTGGGTCTTTTAGACTTGCCTTTTTTACACTTCCTCCCGCTAAAATCTTGTAAAAGTCATCATTTTTTGAACCCTTAACTTTTTTTAAGAAAGTTTTGTTCCCTGATGAAAGGTACAACCAGTAGTTTAGCTTATTTTTATCGCTTATGAGTTTTTTCTTTTTTGTCAGGTAGCTGAAAGCTTTTGATTTCCCTTTTTCAAAGTAGAGATACAAAAACTGGTACCAAGCTTTTACTTTTCTATCTGCAGGTTGGTTTATGTAGTAGTTAAACTCATAAAATTTTCTGTAGTGGAAGGCTTTTTTTAGGCTAGCTGTTGCAAGTTTAGATATATACTTTTTTGAACCTGTTTCTAGCAGCTTTTTAAAATATTCTCTCCTTTTTTTCCAGTCTCTTTCATACATTCCTAAAATATAGAGGGCTACAGGATACCATTTGGAGGTCTTATCCATATTTGAAAGTAGGTTTTCTATACTTTGGCGTTTTTTCGTTTTGATGGAAAGGTAGATAAGGTAGTAGCTTTTCTTGTCTGAGTCTTTTATCAGTGGCAATATTCCCAAAGCTCTCTGGTACATCCTTTTTCTTATAAGAGTTCTAACAGCCTGCCACAGTTCATCCTGAGAAAGGGTTCTGTAAGTCTGCAGGAAAGTCTTGTAGCCGTAATTTCTATCGTAGATGTACTTTGTAGCCAAAGTTTTCTTTAGGTTTTGGTTGTTTTCTGTAAACGCTTTTAAATACAGATAAAATGGGATATCATCCTTATCCAAAGCTTTTTCATCAACCTTTTTAAGAAATTTTTTGGCTCTTTCAAAGTCATTTTTATAAAATTCCTTTGCCGCAAGGTACAGATAGTAATAGCTGGCTATAGCTGTTTTCTCTTTAATAGGGGTTGTTTTTTCGTCTAAAACTTCAGCAATCAGGTTGAGGTAGTACGTTTTGTACGGCTGAGTTGATTTGTCTTTTAATGAAGAAAAACACTTTTTAGCTTTGAAAAACTCCTCGTTTTTAAAGAGTTTCACACACTCGGTAAAACTTTCTGCGTTTACAGACAAAACTACAAACAAAAATAAAAAAAGAGCTTTAAGCATCTTTCCCCAGTAGTTGAAGGTACTTTTTAGCCACGTTTGAGTCATCAAAGTGAAAGATTTTGTCTCCTACTATCTGGTAGGTTTCATGCCCTTTTCCTGCGATAACCACTATATCATCTAGTTTTGCAATTTTTATAGCTTCTTTTATTGCCTCTTCTCTATCAATAATCTCAACGGGAGAGGTTTTCATACCTTGCTTTATCTGGTAGATAATATCCTCTGGTTTTTCTGAACGTGGATTGTCAGACGTTAAGATTACAACATCGGCAAACTTTTCTGCAACCTGTCCCATTAAAGGTCTTTTGGATTTGTCTCTGTCTCCTCCAGCTCCAAAAACGAGGATAATTCTACCCTTTTTTATCTTTTGTAGGCTTGAAAGGAGTTTTTCAAGGGCATCTGGCGTGTGGGCGTAGTCGTTTATAACTAAAAATCCTTTTGCTGGTATAACCTCAAACCTTCCTTTAACAGGGGTTAGCTTTGGGGTCAGTTCTACCAGTTTTCCAAAATCAAACCCAAGCTTTGCAAGGGTAGCCAACGCTGCAAGGATGTTGTAAACGTTAAAGTCTCCCCTAAGTTTTGAAAAAAGTTTATAGCTTTTCCCTTTAAATGAAACGTTAATCTCCAGACCGTCTATTGTGGAAGAAAAAGTTAGCAGTTTTAAATCATAACTGGTTTTTCCATAGGTGATAACATCAGCTTTTGTTTTAAACTCATGGTAAAGCCTCAAACCGTACGGGTCGTCCACGTTTATTGCAAAAACGGTGTTTGGATTTTCTTTAAGGGCTAGATGAAATAGCTTTTTCTTGGTGTTGAAGTAGTTTTCCATACTTTTGTGGTAGTCCAGATGGTCTTGGGTCAGGTTAGTAAAAACCACTGCTTCAAATCTGGTAGCGTATACCCTATACTGGTCTATCCCGTGGGACGACATCTCGGCTACTACGTACTTTGCTCCATGTTCTTTCATCTGTTTTAAAAGCCTTTGCCATGTTATAGAGTCTGGGGTGGTGTTTCCTGCCGATAGCAGCGTATCTCCAACTTTATACCCGATTGTTCCAATAATACCTGCCTTTTCTCCTAGCATTGAAAGATACTGGTTTATAAGGTGGGAGGTTGTGGTTTTTCCGTTTGTTCCTGTTATGCCAATGACCTTTAAACTTTTGGATGGGTTGTTAAAAAAACGAGATGCTATAACTGCCTGAGCTTTTCTTGTATTATCAGGATAGATGATGTTTATTGTCTTTGGAATTTGCTTTAAGTACCTTTTATCCTGAAGGACTATACTGTTTGCACCTTTTGCTACAGCCTTTTTAATAAACCTGTGGCCGTCTGTAGATGCTCCTTTTATAGCAAAAAAGAGATAGTTTTGTTTTACGTTTTTTGAGTTGTTTGTTATGCCTAAAATCTGGATGCTGTCTCCTTTCTGTAAAATAGGACAACCCTTTACCAGTTTATAAAGATTTTTCATACTGTAAGGAGTTTTTCAACAGTTTTTGTGGCACTGTCGGCTAGGGCTTTTAGGTTATATCCCCCTTCTAGCATAAATAGATATGGGACATCCTTTGATTTTAGTATGTTTTCAACAATGCCTCCAACCCCTTCTGTTGAAACCTCAAGGTTTGCCAGTGGGTCGTCCATGTGAAGGTCGTATCCTGCAGAAACCATTATGATGTCAGGGTTAAACTTATGTATAAGCTCAGGTAACACCTCAGAGTAAATCTTAAGATAAGTCTCGTCTCCTGTACCGGCAGGTAAGGGCACATTGAACGTGTACCCTCTACCTTTTCCTACGCCAATTTCATCTTTGGAACCTGTGCCTGGGTAAAACGGGTACTGGTGGGTGGAAAAGTAAAAAACTGTATCATCCTCATAAAAAGCCTTTTGGGTGCCGTTTCCGTGGTGAGCGTCAAAATCTACTATAAAAACCTTCTCAAAACCCTTTTGCTGGGCGTACCTTGCAGCTATTGCTATATTGTTAAATATACAAAAACCCATTGCTTTTGAGTATTCGGCGTGGTGTCCCGGAGGCCTGACGTTTGCAAAAACCCTTTCTACTTTTCCTTCCAGTATGCTGTCAATAGCTGATAAGCCAGCTCCAGCAGCATACGTTGCAGCCTCATAGGAAAATATAGAACATGGAGTATCCGGGTCTAGCCACGTTCCACCAGCGGAACATAAATCCATGATTTCTTGGGGATAGTAATAGTCATGTACTAAAGCTATCTCTCTGGCTGTGGCTCTTCTTGGTTCAATGTTTATAAGGTTTGGCTTTAAGGGTGTTAATGCTTCGTCAATAACCTTTACCCGTTCTGGTCTTTCCGGGTGTCCTTCTCCTGTATCATGCTTTAGATAAACAGGGTTGTATATGTATCCTACCTTTTTCATCTTTTTCTCTCTTTTTTCGTGTTTGATTTTTCTTTTGGCTTATTAGCTGCAAATATGGTTTTTAGCGTTTGTAAAAGTTTATCTAAAAAGCTTTTTTCTTTTTTTTCGGGCTTTTCTACAGGCTTATTTAAAGGTGTTGTGAACTTTTGCATATGGTTGTCTAAAAGAATAAAATCATCACAAACCTTTCTAAGCTCAAATGAGCTTGTTCTTTTAAAAGAGGCATTTTCTACCCTTTTACCAAGGGACTGTATCTCTTCTACAACAGGTACATAATCACTGTCTCCACTTACTAGTATAGCCGTATCATAACCATCTCTAAATGCCAGACTTACCATATCCGTTGCGAGGAGAACATCAACCCCTTTTTCTATAAACCCTTCCGGAGTTTTTTTCAGAGGCATAGTTTTTACTTTTATCCCTATTCTCTGTAGCTCGTTTAAAAATCCTTGTTGTTTCTTCCACTGTTGGCGTAATTCTTCATTTTCCTGTAATATCTCTGGAGATGGTATTCCTGTGTAAAAGTAAGCCCTTAACAGCCATCTGTCTTTTTTTAAGAAATTTATCAACTTTCTGTAATCTATCTTAATTTTTAAATAGTTTGATGCGTGGAACATATTACCTGCATCAATAAAGATAGCCACTTTTTCGTTTATATAACGGGGCTCAACAATCCGCTCTACTTTTTTCTTCTTTTTAAATAGCTCTATCAAATCTCTCTCTTATTTTTGTTTGGTTTTAAACCAAAATATAACGGTTTGCGGTTTTGTTTGCAAGGCTCAAAGGGAACAGATTTTAGATAGTTCTACCTTTTCTACAGGTATATTAGGGGCTAGGATATCCTTTAAAAGCTCAAAAGAGGGGGACTCATCTGTAATAAAAATCTTTCTTTTGCCGCTTTCTTTCAGGTTTTTTTTGTTTGAAAGAATAAACTTTCCTATAGTCGTTGTTGAGTCTACGATGTGAATATGAGGATAGATTTTTTGTATTTCATCTTTTAATAGCGGATAATGGGTACATCCAAGGATTAATGTATCTATCCCTGCATCAACAAGCTCATCAAGGTAATCTTTTATTATCAGCTGGGTTATCTGTCCTGACAGTCGTCCTTCTTCTATTAAGGGAACAAAAAGGGGACATGGTTTATCAAAAACATCAATATCATTCTCTTCTAAGAGATTTTTATAACGCTGGCTTCTTATTGTAGCCTGCGTGCCTACAACTCCAACTTTCTTGTTTTTTGTAATGGCTACTGCTGCCTCAACTCCCGGCTCAATAACCCCAACAACCGGGATGTTAAGATACTTTTTTAATGTCTCAACCGCATAGGAAGAGGCCGTATTACACGCAACTACAAGCAGGTCTACATCAAAGTTTTCTTTTAAAAAGGTGGCACACTCTAGGCTGTATCTAATTATTGTTTCTTTTGACTTGTTACCATACGGAACTCTGGCAGTATCCCCTAGATAGTAGATATCTGTATCTTTAAACTGGCTGGCAAGGGCTTTGAAAACTGTAAGACCACCTATACCAGAGTCAAAAACACCAATTGGCATTACTACTGGTTTTCTTGCTGTTCTTCAGATGTGATTTTTACCTGTGGTGCGTCCTGCCAAAGTCTCTCGAGCTCGTAGTACTCTCTTAGTTCCGGTAAAAACACGTGAACGATTGTATCTCCATAGTCTAGGGCTATCCATCTTCCTTCTTGGTATCCTTCAATAAGGGGGGTTCTTCCCGTTTCCTCTTTAACCTTTTGGATAACTTCATCAGCAATAGCCCTTGTGTGGGTTGGTACGTCTCCAGATGCGATTACTAGATAATCGGCAACAGGGCTAACCTCTCCAACCTTAAGAGCCACTATGTCTTTACCTTTTTTATCCTCTATGGCTTTTCCTACAGTTTTAAGAAACTTTTCCGCTTCCATTCCGCTCTCTAGGGTTTTTGTATTTAATATATGCAAATTTTACCACTTTTGAAATTTTAAAACCTAAGGCTGATGTCTAGCCATCTGCTTGAGTGGATAGGAGCTCCCGTTGAAACAAAGTCTATTGGAAGATTTTTCAAGGTTTTTAAACGCTCAACTGTGATATTCCCGGAAACTTCAACTTTGGCTTTGCCATCTATAATAGATAACGCCTCTTTTATGGTCTCATCATCCATATTGTCTAGCATGATGATATCAACGGCAGTTTCTACAGCCTCTTTTACCTGCTCCAGCGTACCTGTTTCAACCTCAATCTTTACCATTGGAGACACGTTTTTTTTGATATGCTCCACTGCCTCTTTTATGCTTCCAACAAGGGCAATGTGGTTGTCTTTTAGCATCACCATATCGTACAGAGCAAATCTGTGGTTGTACCCGCCGCCAACTTTTACGGCGTACTTTTCAAATGCTCTAAAGCCTGGAGTAGTTTTCCTAGTATCCAGAAGTTTAATGTTGCTTCCTTCAAGTACCTTTACAAACTCATTTGTTTTGGTGGCTATTCCAGAAAGCCTCTGGAGTATGTTTAGTCCTGTTCTTTCGGCTTTTAGTATGGATTTTCCGCTACCTTCTAGGGTTATGATTACATCGCCGTGTTTGATATGTTCTCCGTCTCTTTTATGTATCTGAACGTTGATGGTAGGGTCTACTATTGAAAATAGCTCTTTTACAAA
>JALUFA010000080.1:2727-3951 GCA_027052485.1 Hydrogenothermaceae bacterium | reverse complement strand
CCAGCTGGTACATCTACCAGATATATTCTTCCATATAAACGCTGTTGAGTTTTTGAAGGCACTTTTTTTAATAAATCTTTCATACCTTAAAATCCAGTTCTTATTTGCCGTTGGACTTGCTTTTTTATTTTTAGGGCTGAAACTTAAAGAAAATAGAGAGATTTACGCAATCTACGCTACCGGTGTATCAGATAAGTACCTTTTAAAAAAACTAGCACTTTTTGGTGTCGGTTTAGTACTGATAGGAGGAACACTGGCTTTCTTTCTTGTTCCAATGGCAGATATACAGAGGGCAAAGTTTATAACAGACAAAGTTAGGAACCACTTTTTAGATGCTATCCAGCCAGATAATTTTGTAAAAATCCCAGGTGGAAACGTTATATACGTATCAGAAAAAAAGGGAAACACTTTTAAAAACGTTTTTCTGTATAACCAAAGGAAAAATCAGCTTATAACTGCAAAAAAAGCAAAACTAGAAAAAAGTGTTGTAAGGTTATACGATGGGATGGTACAGGTACCAACTAAAGATAGTTTTAATATCCTCGCCTTTAAGGAGTACATTTTTAAGGTTTCTGTAGCCTACACAAAAGATTTTGAGTTCAGTTCATTACCAACAGAAAAGCTTTTAAAACTTGCAAAGTCGCATATAAAAAAGGAAAGACTACTTGCAATAACAACCCTCGCAAACAGGCTCGTTTACACCATATCTATACTATTTGTTGGACTTATTGGCTTTTTGATGGCTATACGGCTTGATAAGGAAAAAGAGTTTATTCTTGGTATTTTCTTAGCAAGTCTTGTTATCTATCTTGCACTAGACCACTATCTATTAAAACTTGCAGAAAAGGGTAAGATAAATCCCATTATTTACATTGCTGGAGTTTTAACATACTTAACAGCTGTACTTATCTTCCTGTATAAAAGAAGATGACAAAATCCTGAAAAATTCCAACTATTAAACCTATAAACCCACCAAGATAAGTTATATATCTTAGGTACCTTTCTGATGTTAACAGTATTAGTCTTTCAAGCTCTTTAATATCTAACTGGTTTAACGTTTCTCGGACGAGATTTTCTATATCCAAGCTGTCAATAACTTCATCAATAAAGATGTTTATATCTTCCTCTAGCTGCCTTTTTATCCTCTCTTTGATTTTCATTTTTAGTTTTTCTTTTGCAGATTCGAAAGACTTATCTATAACTTTTTCCAAAACTGTTGTAATA
>JALUFA010000080.1:0-2717 GCA_027052485.1 Hydrogenothermaceae bacterium | reverse complement strand
TTTTTAAGTTTATCTTTGATATAGAAAGGCCAGATATGATACTTTCTTTTAAATCCTGCAAAAACTCATCTACCAGTTTATCAACTGCGGCATCTATGTTTTTCTCCAAGGTTTTTTGTATCTCAGATTTGTAAAAAAGCTCTTTTAGTTTTTCTTTTGTAAACAGGTGATTTGATATAACTTGAACCACAGCCTCAATAAGCTTTTCCCGCTCCCTTGGAATAAGTCCGGGAGTAAATGGAACCTTTATTCCCAAAAACTTTTTTTCTTCTAAAGGATAAAATAGCATCTTTATAGCAACCCAGTTTGTTATGTATCCTACAAATCCACTTATCAAAGGAATAAGGATGTACTCCATAAGAACCCCAAAATGATGTGCTATCATTAACATTATAAAGTTTATTCTCTATCGGAGAATACGTATGAAAAAAAGCAAAATAGTTGTCACCCTTGGCCCCGCGTCTAACAATGAAAAGACTATAAAAGAACTCATCTTAAATGGAGTAGACGTTTTTAGATTCAACTTTTCCCATGGAGACCATGAAAGCCACAGAGAAAACCTAAAGAAGGTAAGAGAAATATCTTCCCAGCTTGGTAAGCCTGTTGCTGTCCTACAGGATTTATCAGGCCCTAAAATAAGACTGGGTGAGGTTGAAGAGCCTTTTTACCTCCACTACGGAGACAAAATTAAGATAGTAAAAGACCAGATAACTGGAACAAAAGAAGCTGTAAGTCTGAACTACCCCGAGATACTAGACCAGCTAAAGGAAGGAGACTACATCTATATAGCAGACGGCCTCATCCGACTAAAAGTTGAAGAAACCAGTAAAGACGGCATTCTTGCAAAAACTATCGTTGGGGGTATGGTTTCCTCAAGAAAAGGTGTTAACTTCCCCAACGTGAAACTCAACATATCAGCGATAACAGAAAAAGACATTAAAGATATAGAGTTTGCAGTAAAGGAAAATATTGACATAATAGCTCTATCCTTTGTAAAGGAAGCAAAGGATGTACTAAAGGCAAAAGAGATTATTAAATCCTTTGGTGGAACTCAACCTCTGTTTGCAAAGATAGAAAAACATGAAGCCATAGAAAACATCGATGAAATTATTGAGGCTGCAGATGGGATAATGGTTGCCCGTGGAGACCTCGGGGTAGAAATTGAGATAGAAAAGGTGCCTATTCTTCAAAAGATGATAATCAAAAAGTGTAATAAGGCTGGAAAACCTGTTATAACTGCAACCCAGATGCTTACATCAATGCTATCCTCAGTTAGACCTACCAGAGCTGAAGTTTCAGACATTGCCAACGCCATACTGGACGGCACAGATGCGGTAATGCTGTCGGACGAAACGGCAGTAGGAAAGTACCCAGTCAAAGCTGTGGAAGTCATGAGAAAAACGATAATAGAGGCTGAGAAAATTTACGATTACTACAAAGACTATGATGATATAAAAAAAGACAAATCTACGGCTATTGCCTCCTCTGCGTGTGAACTTGCAAAGAACATAGGAGCAAAAGCCATAGCGGCATTTACAAAATCTGGAAGAACTGCAAAAAATGTAGCTAGATTTAGACCTGAAGCACCAATACTAGCCATCACCCACGACATCCAAACATTGAGAAGACTTAACATCGTTTGGGGTGTTATACCTTACATGACTATAGAGGATGAAGTAGACGCAGAAAAACTGCTATGTAGATTTGTAAACAGAGCATACACAGAAAAGTTTAAAGAAGACGATAAAGTCATTGCCCTTGTTGGTTTTGTAGGAGGAATTACAGGGTCAACCAGCATAATAAGACTGTTAGAAAAAGAGGACGTTAAGTTTATGTTAAACAACGATTGCAGGGAAGGTTAGCCCCTTCTCCTTAGCAGTTTTAACGTGTCCTCTTTTAAAAGAATAAGTATTAAAAAGTACAAAACCACAGCTACAGGTATGGAAGCAAGTACAAGCAAAACAGTATTTGAGATTACAGTTTTAAAGAAATATATTAAAGCTGAGAAAATGGTAGCTGCTATTATAGCATTTACAAAGCTTTTCACCAGAGGTCTTAAACGTACTTTAAAGGGGAAAAAGTACCAAAGGTATAAAAATGTAATCAAACCGGCAATAGAAGAAGCCAAAGCAAGCCCGAAAACCGACAGTCTAAAAGCAAAAACAAGGATTATAGCGGCCAGTACTCCCCCTAAAAGACCTGCTGCTGTTGCCATTACCGGCGTTTTTACATCTTTTATTGCGAAAAACCCACTTTTTAACGGACGGCTAGCTGTGTAAAATAGTAGCCCAAGGGAGTATCCAACAAGGGCATAGTAAGTGTAGTTAACATCCTCCTCATCAAACCTTCCATGGTTAAATAAAATCTCAATAATCTCTCTACCAAGGATAACAAGACCAAAGGTAGCAGGAATAGCGATAATAACTGAAAGTTTCAGACCATTTTCAATATCTGCTTTAAAGGCTTTTATGTTCTTTTCTTCAAAGTTTTTTGAAAGGGTAACCAAAAGGGCATTCCCAAGGCCGATAGCAAAAACCCCTATAGGAAGTTGAAAAATCCTATTAGCATAGTAAAGGTAGGAAACTGCTCCGGCCATGATTAAAGAAGCGATGATTGTATCTATAATAAAAGAAAACTGGTTTATACCGAAGGAGGCAAACGAGGGTAGTATTTTCTTTAACGTTTCTTTAAGATAAGGGCTTTTCTCAAATGTAAAG
>JALUFA010000079.1 GCA_027052485.1 Hydrogenothermaceae bacterium | reverse complement strand
ATTCTGACTTTTTGATAGAATATCTTTAAATACTGCGTTTTAAGGAGATTAAATGCTAGCAACAACCATATTTAAATACTGGAAGATACTTTTAGCCGTAGGGATTATTTTGGCTTTTGGTGCTTTGTTTATTCCAAACCAGATTTTATCTAAAATCGTTGAGATGACAGGTTTTTCAATCCTTGCAATCACCGCTTACGTTCTTGGATATAAGATGGCTACAGATGAAGCAGAGAAGTACATAAAAGAAGAGTTTGAAAAGCTGGCAAAGCGAGACATAAGATACAAGGTTATGAAAGATAAGGTTGTGAAAGGCCTAAGAAATGTTAAAAAGTAAAAAAATCTCAAATATAGATGAGTTAAAAGCATTTCTTATAAACTACTGCAAAGATAAAAAAGCCCAAATCTTTCTTTTTGGTTCAAGGGCAAAAGGTACAAGCTCCACTTACTCTGATATAGACATTGCAATGAAGCCATCTTCCGATAACGTGGACTTTTCGTACCTACGGTTTGTTATTGAAGAGAGTAATCTACCCCAAAAGGTAGACCTAGTTGATATGAGAACTGTTTCTCCTGCGCTGAAATCGGAGATAGAAAAATATGGAGAAAGATGGCTTTAGAGAAAAGACTCACTGATTTAATAATTGCATTTTCTCGTTTAG
The DNA here is from genome assembly GCA_027052485.1 of Hydrogenothermaceae bacterium. Classification (GTDB taxonomy): domain Bacteria; phylum Aquificota; class Aquificia; order Aquificales; family Hydrogenothermaceae; genus Hydrogenothermus. The sequence goes on along the minus strand of JALUFA010000079.1, from coordinate 3,294 downwards.
AAGAGGCATTCCATAAAACAAAAAATGTTCCTGAAGATATGTATCCCTTTTTTAGAGATGCTGCCATTCAACGGTTTGAATTTACAGTTGAACTTTTATGGAAAGTTATAAAGGAATTCCTAAAGAAGAAAGAAGGAGTTGAATATAGGTCTCCTAAAGGTTGTGCTCGTGAATTTTTCTCTGCTGGATATCTATCTGAAGAAGAAGTAAAGCTTTTATTGGAAATGATAGATGATAGAAACCTTACCTCCCACACCTACCATGAAGAAGTGGCGGAAAAGATTTTTAGGGATTTAAAACTTTATATTCCATTGATAAAAAAAGTCATTAGTATATTGGAGCAAAAAGTTGTCTGATTTGGCAAAAAACAATAAAACCGTAACAGTAAAGATGCTTAAAGAGTACTTAAAAGATTATCCAGATAAGGTCGTTGTTGAGATTTATATGGAAGTTCTGGAAAACTTTGAGGATGATGAGCTTGTACCAGATATAATCCTATCTAACCTTGGAATATCTCCACATTGGTTTGAAAAATCAAACTAGGGGTTGTAGATGAGCGAGAAGAAGAAAATACTCTTTGCTGGAATGATAGGAAACGTTTTAGAGTGGTATGACTTTGTTGTTTACGGCTTTTTAGCTGCTATTATTGGAAAATTGTTCTTCCCGTCGGGCGATGAAACAGTAGAGCTTTTAAAGTCTTTTGCCGTTTTTGCCGTAGGTTTTGTTATGAGACCTATTGGAGCAATTATATTTGGGTACATTGGGGATAAGTTTGGAAGAAAAACAGCGTTAACTGTATCAATCGTCCTTATGGCACTTTCTACTACTGCAATTGGACTGCTCCCAACCTATGAAACTGTGGGTATCCTTGCTCCTGTTTTACTGGTTCTTCTTAAGCTTATACAGGGGCTTTCAGTTGGAGGTGAGTACACCACATCTATATCCTTCCTTGTGGAGCATGCCCCAAAGGATAAAAGGGGACTGTACGGCAGTATCGGGATACTTGGAGCTGTAATCGGAATACTTCTTGGCTCGGCATCAGGAGCTATCGTTACAAAGCTATTAACAGAAGAGCAACTTTACAGCTGGGGATGGAGAGTTTTATTCCTATCAGGGGTACTACTAGGAGTTGTTGGATACTTCATTAGACGAAATATAGAAGAAACTCCTAAGTTTTTAGAGCTTGAGTATGAGGAGTTAAAGCCAAAATCTCCCCTTAAGGAGCTTTTAAAGAAATACAAAGACAGACTCCTTAGAGCCTTTGCCTTAAGCACATTTCAGGCTGTCGGTTTTTACACAATCTTTGTGTATGTTGCAAATCATCTTATTGTTTTCCTGAAGTTTCCAAAATCAACAGCCCTTACAATCAACACTGTAAGTATGATTATCTTAACTCTTCTTATCCCTGTGATGGCTTGGCTGTCGGATAAGATAGGAAGAAGACCTATTATCCTGTTTTCCACAGGACTTACAATACTTCTTGCGTATCCACTTTTTAGTCTGATATCAAGCGGTAGCTTTGAAAACGCACTTATAGGCCATGTTCTTTTTGCCATTATAACGGCAGGTTTTATGGCAGTACTTCCTACGACGTTGGTGGAACTTTTCCCAACAAGGGTTAGAAACTCTGGATACTCTATAGGCTACAACCTGCCATTTGCGATTTTTGGCGGTACGTCTCCTCTTATTGCAACATGGCTTGTAAAGGCTACCAATAATCTTGCTGCTCCTTCGTTTTATCTAATAGCTGCTGCGGCTATTGCGTTTCTAGCAGGGCTAGTTTTAAGGGAAACTGCAAAGATGGATTTAGAGTAGTGCTACTTTTCCTCAAACGAGTAGTACTGCTTTTTTGCCTTAACTTCTTCAAATTTATCTAAGTCTGGTAGATACGCGGTAAGTTTTTTACCGAGTACGCAGCCTGTATCTATGCCGTAGCATCTGTTGTTTATGTACGGCTCGTCAAAAACCTGATGTCCGTAAATGATTTTTGGGGAATCTTCCTTTATTTTTCTCCATTTCGTCCAGTCCAGCCTTTCGGGAAAACCATTTTCTAAAAATTTTCCAGTAGTAGCACCGTAAAGAACAAAACTTTTCACCTTTTTATCTTTTTTTCCTATGTACTCATCCTTTATTCCAGCATGGGCAACAACGGTATTGTCATTCACTATTAGATATAAAGGGACTTTTTCATAGTAGTTAAGGATTTTTTCTCTGAGTTTTTCCTGCTCCTCTTTTGGTAGATTTAAAAACTCGTCCACCGTTTTTTGTAGCCCATAGCTAACCTTTACTTTATTACCCTTTAACCATCTAACAAACTTATCCATGTGGTTTGACTGAACCTCAAGAAACTTTCCTTGGTTGTAAAGGTCAATACAATAGTTTAAGGTCTCAAGGTTGTAGTCCCCCCTATCTATTAGGTCTCCGACACTTATAATAAACGTGTCCTTCCCGTACTTTTGCCAGATTTTGTCTAAAAGCTCTCTAAACTCGTGATAACAGCCATGAACGTCCCCAATTACTGCATAAGGTCTGTCAAGTTTTAGCTTCAGGTAGTCATCCATCCTTTAAGCCTTGGTACACTTTTTCTATAAGTGTTTTCATCATTCCCGTATAATCTGTCTTTATACCGAACGGGTCAAGTAGTATAACCTTTACACCAGTTTGTCTTTTTAAAAAGTCGGTATATTTAGGGTTGTAAAACTGTATAGATGCAAATATAGACCTTATCTTTCTTTCCTGTATGATTTTGATAAGCTTTAAAAGATGTTTTATTGTTGGGCTTTTGCCATGTCCCTTTTCTATCACTGCTACGTAGTTTAGGCCAAACCTATTTGTGAAATAGGGATAAAGATAGTGATAGGATATAAAATCCTTCTTTGATAGCTGGTTAAACTTTAACTTTCCTTCAGACAAGAGATTATTTATTTTTTCCTCAAAAATTTGATAGTTCTTTTCAAGCTTTTTTTCATCTATCTTTTCTTTTAATTTTTCTTTCATATATTTTGCTATCACTTTTGCGTTTACAGGGTCTAACCAGAGGGCTGGATGTATCTTTTCATCCTCATCGGCATTCTCATTTTTTATCAGGAAAATTCCCTTTATCTTTGTAATTTGTATCTGTTTTTTTAAAGGCACGGTTTTTTTGATATTTTCTACAAAAGGTTCACCGTATCCGATGAAAACAAAGTAATCACTGTCGTATATCTTTTTTACATCACTGATTTTTAGCTCGTAAGTATGAAAAGAAATATTAGGAGGAATGATATAAGAAACCTCACAATCATCCTTACATAC
>JALUFA010000078.1 GCA_027052485.1 Hydrogenothermaceae bacterium | reverse complement strand
TCTTACCGCGTTAACGATAAACAGCCTGGAAGCCTTTATAACAGGTGCCTCTTCTGCCTCTTCTAAGGTCTCTTCAACTTCAGGTTCTTCTTCTATCTGCTCTTCCTCAATCTCAGCATCAAGTTCAATATCGGAAAGTATCTCCTTTGAAGACGTTTTAGGTGCTATCTCGTTAAGCAGTACATCTATCTCTGACAAGGTCGCAACATAAAGCTCAATATTCTTTGCTCCCTGAAATTTTAAGTACTGGACTATCTCTTTATCCGCAGGGTTTAAAATTGCAATCTTAAGATTTTCGAGATCTGTGTTTAGTGGCACAAACTTTTTCTTGTTTAGATACTGGAAGGAAAAAGTTTCTGCTATATCTGCAAAAGGAATGTTTGGAAAGTCTTCCTGAGAAAAACCTTTAAGTCCAAACAGGTTTCTAAAAAAATCTTTTAACTGGTTTTCATCAAGAAATTGGTTATTAATCAGGTATATTAATACAGAGGTAAAGTCATTACTGTGGACTTTTGGATTTCCCCTGACCTTTTCAACAGGGACGAGGCCTTTATCAACCAGCATTCTAAGGAGAGTGTATTTCCTCTTTTCTTGAGCCATGGTGAACCTTTCTTTTTTTTAGTTTTTGAGTTTAAAATATTAACTTAATTTAAGCAATTTTATACTAAAAATGGGGCTTAGATAAAAATCATGCCAAAGTTGAAAAATATCAAGAGAATCTTAGTAGCAAACCGAGGAGAGATTGCAGTTAGAGCTATAAGAAGCATTAGAGAACTAGGTGGTGAATCAGTCGCTATTTACTCAGAAGGTGATAAAAACTCAATCCACAAAGACCTAGCCGACATATCTATCTGTATAGGAGAGGCTCCTCCGTCAAAAAGCTATCTAAACATACCTGCCATTCTATCAGCTATTGAGATAACAGGGGCAGATGCGGTTTACCCAGGGTACGGGTTTTTAGCAGAAAATCCAAACTTTGCTGCTATATGTCAAAAGAGCAACGTTGAATTTATAGGTCCCGCTCCAGAGGTACTTGAAATCGTTGGGGATAAAGCAAAGGCAAGGGAGGCTGCGATAAGAGCAGGTGTACCGGTTATCCCCGGTAGCCCACCGGTGGAAACCCTTAAGGAGGCACTAACGGTAGCAAAGCAGATAGGCTATCCAGTTTTAATAAAGGCTGCTGCTGGTGGTGGTGGTCGAGGTATGCGTATAGCCCACACAGAACAGGAGCTGACGAGACTTCTTCCTGTAGCTCAGAGGGAAGCTGAGGCAAACTTTGGAGACCCAAGGGTTTACATAGAAAAGTACATACTAAACCCTAAGCATATAGAGATACAAATACTTGCAGATAAGCACGGGAACGTAGTTCACCTTGGAGAAAGAGAGTGTTCTATCCAGAGAAGACATCAAAAACTTCTAGAAGAGTCTCCATCTGTATTTTTAACAGAAGAAATAAGAAAAAAAATGGGAAAAGCTGCCGTAAAGTTTGCAAAAGAGGTAGGATACACTGGAGTAGGTACGGTTGAGTTTATCGTTGATAAAGATAGGAATTTTTACTTTATTGAGATGAACGGAAGAATTCAGGTAGAACACCCGGTAACAGAGATAACAACAGGCATTGATATAGTATCTTGGCAGCTTAGAATAGCAGACGGGCAAAAACTACCATTTTCACAGGAGGATATAAAGCAGCAGTACTACACTATAGAGTTTAGAATAAACTCAGAAGACCCAGACAAAGGTTTTCAACCAAACGTTGGAACCATTGAAAAACTCTACTTACCTGGAGGATATGGAGTTAGGGTTGATACCCATATATACGGAGGATACCAGATACCCCCTTACTATGATTCTCTCCTCGGAAAAATCATTGTTTTTGGAAAAACTCGGGAAGAGGCTATAGAAAGAGGCAAAAGAGCCCTAAAAGAGACACTTATAGAAGGAGTAAAAACAACAAGAGACTTTCATCTTAAGATATTGGAGGATGAAGACTTTTTAAACGGAACCCACACAACCACACTTGTGGATGAAAAGTACCTTTCTTAAATATCAGGAGAAAAAACAATGTTAAAAGTAGAGGTTGTCCCAGTAGGGCAGCTACAGGAAAATACAGTTATTTTAAAAAATGAGGATACAAAAGAGGCAATTTTTATAGACCCGGGAGCAGAAGGAAAAAGGCTAGAAAGCTTAGTAGATGGATACAACGTAATAGGTATACTAGCCACCCACGGCCATTTAGACCACGTAGGACAGGTTGGATACCTAAAAGAAAGATTTGATGCTCCGTTTATGATGAATGAAAGAGATGAGTTTTTAACTAACAACGATATCTTCCCTGGATTTGCTGCTTTAATAGGCGCTACTCCCTGTCCTAAACCAGATAAAAACTTAAAGGAAGGGAATATCCTAAAACTAGGAGATATAGACATACATGTAATAGAAACCCCCGGACACACTCCAGGAGGACTATCCTTTTACATCCCATCCTACAAACTACTCATAGCTGGAGATACCCTATTTAAAGGAAGTGTTGGAAGAACAGACCTTCCCGGAGGAGACCCTAACCAGTTAAAGAAAAGCTTAGAAAAACTTATGCAGCTACCGGAAGACACACGGGTAATTTGCGGACACTATCAAGACACAACGATAGGTGAGGAAAAAAGAACAAATCCATACATAACAGGCAGCTTTAAGGTAGATTTATGGTAAAGATAGGTACCCACGTCTCATCTTCTAAGTCCTTAGACCTTGTGTTTGACAGAGCAAAAGAGGTAAACGCATCAACTATACAGTTTTTCTTACGCTCTCCCCGTTCTTGGAGCTGGAAAGAAAGAAGTGAAAAAGAGCTTGAGAATTTTCATTTAAAAAAGAAAAGTTTTGGCATTAATCCTGTCATCGTCCATGCATCTTATCTGTTTAATTTAGCATCAGCTGATGAAGCACTGAGGCAAAAATCAATAGATGGAGTAGTACAGGAGCTTAAACTCTGTGAAGAACTTGGGATAGAGTACTACGTAATCCACGCTGGAAAGGCAAAAAACCAGCCTGAAGAAAAGGCAGTAAAAAACATCATCTCTAGCTTAGAACAGATATTCAAAAAAGTACCGTTGAAAAACACAACATTTTTAGTGGAAACCTTAGCAGGACAAAAAGGAGAGATAGGCAAAACGACAGAAGAGATAAAGACCCTAATAAAACCTTTTGAAACTGAAAACATCGGAGTGTGTATAGACACATGCCACATATTTGCAGCAGGATACAAGATTAATGAAGAAGATGGTTTTAAAAGCTACAAACAAGAACTTGAAAAGCTGATAGGGCTAGATAGGATAAAGGTTATCCACTGTAATGACTCAAAAACCCCTTTTAACTCCCGTAGAGACAGGCACGAGCATATAGGTAAAGGAAGCATTGGTTTAAATGGTTTTAAACTTTTCCTCAACGACCCATTTTTTAGAACACTTCCGTTTATATTAGAAACCCCAAAAAGCGGAAATTGGGATATTATTAATATAAACACTTTAAAGTCCTTAATAGATGCGCCCGTAGCTCAGTAGGATAGAGCACCGATTTCCGGGGTCGGGGGTCGCAGGTTCGACTCCTGCCGGGCGCACCAATAGGTGAATATATGGAAACATTGAAAAAAGAGCTTTACAGCTTAGTAGAAGAAAATCTAACAAAGTACATAGACTCCCACGTTGAGTGGATTTTAAAGGTAGGAAACTACATACTAGAATCCGGCGGCAAGAGAATAAGACCAATACTTACCCTAGGCTTTGCTAAACTCTTAAATAAAGAAAATATTGAGGGACTTATACCCCTTGCGGTAGCTTTAGAGTACCTACACACGGCATCTCTGCTTCACGATGATGTGGTTGATGAGGCAGACACCCGTCGTGGGAAACCATCGGCGAACAGGGTTTTTGGAAACGATACGGTGGTACTAACCGGAGACTACATGTACGCAGATGCCCTTTATATCTTTTCTACCTATGGAAATAT
>JALUFA010000077.1 GCA_027052485.1 Hydrogenothermaceae bacterium | reverse complement strand
ATCTTAACGGTACACACGTCTTTGGTGGTACACATATAACTTACTAAAGATCACTTTTCTTCGAGGAGATGCAGCAAGCACTCTCCTCGTTCCTCCCCCCCCTCTTCTTCTCTTTTTATTTTATTTACGTAAACTGCGTACTCGTAAACGGTGTCTGCTAAAAAGTCTGTATAAAGAAAAAGGTCTTCAAGATTATTTATCTGATGATTTGATAAAAACTGTTCTTTTTTCCGTTGCAACTTCTCTTTTATCTGGGGCTTTACATCCGTATTAAGTATCTTCTCGTATAGGCTCTTAATAATAAAATCGTAGCACTGTTTAAGGTCATGCAGATCTAAATCTTGGTTATTTTCTTTAACCGAAGGCGGTACAATAAACTGGTTTTCATCCTCTTTTACGTATCGCTGTGAACGCTGGCTAAAGTTTAACGTTGTATGCCTTACAAGCTGGTGGGTCATGGTACGTGAAACATTATCTATGTAAAAGACGGCGTATCCATCGTATTTTTTGTTTAAACCTATCAGCCAAACATCATCCTTATAGCCTATCGGGTCTGTTGGTACGTCGTACTCTGCCATCTTTTCAAAGGCTTTGTAGTACTTTTCTTCATCTTCGTTTAGAAGGTCTTCTAGGTAGTGGCGAAGAGAAACTCCTATGACTGTAGGATACTTAGGATTGTAATGGGTCTTAAATTTTAAAGCCGCTATTTTTTGTGCCAGTAGAGTTGCTTTTATATGTTTTGGTAGGCTGTGGAACTCTTTCTCTAAATACTGGTTTAAAGTGTCCTCTGGTAGCTCATTTAAATCTTTATAAGCAAACGAGTGGGCGAAAACTGAAAAGTGCTTCAGGTTTCCTAGTTTTGATAAAAACTTAGCCCTTTCTTCTCTACTTACCACCCTTGGGTCGTTTAGCAGGTAGTTTAGGTCACCGGCACTATAGCAGGTTCTAGCTCCTAAAGCTGTAAACGGAATACTTTCTTTAAAATCCTCAAGGGAGAAGATGTCAGTTATTGTCAACGCTTGCTTCCTCTTTTGGTTTTTCGCTTTCCGGTAAAAGTCTAACTTCAGTGTAGTTATCCTTTTTAAAGTACTTTTTCAGATAGTTATCTACATCTTTTTTTGAAACCTTTTTTATGTTTTCTAGATGTTTAAGGGCATAGTTTATATCACCTGTTACAGCTAGGGCATACCCGTACTCTTCGGCGTCGTTTGAGACTTCTTCCCTTGAGAACACTTCACTGTTGATAATTTTCTTCTTAGCATTTTCAACAACTTCTTTAGGAACACCGTTTTTCACATAATCAAATAGAATCTTAAACAGTTCTTCTTTTGCCTTTTCAACCTTTGATGGGTCAGTTACAAAGTAAAACAGAAACTGGGATGTACCTTTATGGCTCAGGTATCCTCCGTATATCGCTTGAACCAAGCCTGTTTCTTTTAGCTTTTGGTAAAGAACGGAGCTTTTTCCTCCGGCTAGTATGTACTCAAGGACAGATGCGGCATAACTGTCTTTTGTACCGATAGGTGGCGCTTGCCAACCAATGGCAACGTAAGCTCTCGTTACCTGTTTTTTATATAGGTCTTTTCTTCTGATTTCCTTTTGAGGAGGCTCAAGGGGTACCTTTGGAGGTTTGTAATGCTTTCCTTTTACTTTTCCAAAGGTGTTTTCTATCTCCTTTAAAACTTCGTCTTTTTTAACATTCCCAACAACCACTATATACATGTTTGATGGTACGTAATGGCTGTAAAAGTAATTTTTTACTAAAGGTTCATCAAACTTTTTTATAGTCTCTTCATAACCTATAACCGGATGCTTGTAGTTTGAAACTTTGTAGGCTAGTTTGTTATACGTGTCCCACAGAAAGGATTTCGGATTATCCAGATGACGGTAAAGCTCCTCTAGAACAATGGGTTTTTCTTTTTTTATCATCTCTTCTGAGAGTAGAGGCTCGGTTGTCATGTAGTACAGGTATCTAAGCATGGGTTTCCAGTAGAGATTTCCAATCTCAATGTAGTAGTAGGTAAAGTCGTTTGAGGTAGCTGCGTTTATAACTCCGCCTTTCTTTTCCACCTCAGCTTCTATCTCTCCGGGTTTTGTGTGCTTTGTACCGTTAAATAGCATATGCTCTAAAAAGTGGGACAGACCCCTCTCGTTGTCCTTTTCATACACTGAACCTACCCCAAACCAAACCTGAAGGGAGACGGCGGTTGTGTCTTTTCTAGGTTTTATTACAACAGTTGCACCGTTTTTTAGCTTTTTAACGAAAACCTCATCCTTTTTTTGCTCTTTTTCCTCGGCTGAGGCAAGCATTACTGTAGCCATAAAAACTACCCCTAACATGAGTATTTTTAACATCGTATCACCTTTTTTCTTTTTTGGCTTCTTCTAGCTTTCGCTGAATTTCATCTATCCATTCATTTCTTCTGATAACTTCGTCATACGTTTCTTTGTATAAAAGCTCATAGTTATGATAAACGGTTTTGGTATCAAAGTAATCATCAAATATACGTAAGGATGGAAATATTGCCAGTATTTCATCGAGCGATATCAGGTTTATGTCAGCCTTAAAAAGTTTTTCTTTTATCTGGTCGTCTACCTCTGCGTTGGTTATAACCCATACGCTATCACAGTTGTACTTTTCTTTGCCTTCAAGAAGGGTATTGATATATCTGTCATTTAGCTTTTTTATCTTTGTGTTATCTATAAAATCTATACAGATTTTTTTCTTACCGGGCATCAGTATATAGTCTATGTTACAGTCTTTATATATGGCAGGTTCTGTTATCTGGTATCCCATTATCTCAAATATACCTGAAAAGTACGTCTCAAATTCTGTTCCTTTTAACTTTTTCAGCCGTTCTATGTCTGATTTTTTCCAGCGGTAGTTTCTTATCTCTTCTTTTATTTTATCTATCTTTGCCTTTGCCTCTTCCATCTTACTCTTGAAGTTCTCAGCCCTATCTTGGAACTCTTCCCTCTCTTCTTTGTACTTTTCAAGGTAGGATAAAAGCATTGGAACATAGTTTATCTTTTCTTTTTTCTTTTCCTCCCTATAACGAACAAGAAAGTATGAGGCAACGATAAGGAAGATTGATAGCAGTATCAGTGTATCTACTAAACTTAGACCCATTCCTTATCTATTAACCTAGCAAAGATATCAAAGTCTGGCTGAGAAAAGAGAACAATACGTATCTCTTGTAAAGAGTTTTCTTTTTGAATGAAGTCTTTTATAGCCTTTAACGCTGTTTGTGCTGCCTTTTCTTTAGGACATCTATAGGCTCCTGCGCTGATAAAGGGAAAAGCAACTGATTTTAAGCCTTTATCTTTTGCAAGTTTTAATGAGTTGTAGTATGCGTTGTAGAGAAGTTTTTCAAAGGTTTGGTTCCACTCTCCATTGCAGATAGGCCCAACTGTGTGGATTACGTACTTGGCAGGTAAATTTCCACCTGTTGTTATAACAGCTTCACCAGTTGGCAGACCTTCTGGATACTGGGTCTGGCGGATTTTTTTACACTCTTCAAGGATTTTAGAGCCACCTTTAGCGTGGATAGCTCCATCTACACCACCACCGCCCATAAGAGTGGAGTTGGCAGCGTTTACAATGGCATCTACGTTTTCTTCCGTAATATCTCCTACTTTCAGTACAAGCTTTGTGTTGTTGACAACCTTTTCCACCATAGCATATTAAGTATACAAAAATAAACCTTTAACGTGTAGTAAAAATTATTCATCTAGAATTACTACTATAGAGTCTTTATAATCGGACGCAGCAGATACATTTTGGTGGGGAAACACTTTTATTTTTATAGGTATGTTAAATTCCACAATTCTTTTTGATTTTTTGCATATAGGAATAGTTATAACACAGGTATACCCTGAACCATCACCTAAGATACAGTTTCGATAGTAGAGATTATAGTAAAGTTTACTTTTTGTTGATGCCGAGTAAAGGAAACGTCTTCTTGGATTTGAACCATTTTTTGTGAATATTTTTATTTTAATAACTCCTCTTTTTGGTTTTAAACATGAAACCTTTAAGTTTGAAAATGAAATAAAACTAGTATTCGCATATGGATTATAC
>JALUFA010000076.1 GCA_027052485.1 Hydrogenothermaceae bacterium | reverse complement strand
GTGTGAGGATGGAGGTATTGCAAAAGTTAGTAGATGAAGATGAGCTTCTTATTTCTCAACATACAATTTATATCTCGCGCTTAGAAAAAGCTATCAAAAAAGGTATAGAATTTGACTCTAAAGACTGTTATTCTTGTAATCTTGGTCTTTTAATTAATCAAATAGAAGAAGATGGTCTGCCCGAGGAAATCAGTAAAGAGATAAAAGAGATAAAAAACATACATTGCCATTTTCATGAAAAAGCCAAAGAGGCATTAGAAAATAAAAGCACAGATGTATTGAAAGAAGTTAGCGACATTTCTACCAAGCTATTTAGACTCCTTCTTAAACTACGAAAATGGCTAAAAACAACAACCAGCCTAAATTAGAACTACGTAAGGATTTATGCTATAATATGAAAACTCTTTGGAGAGGTGGCCGAGCGGTCGAAGGCGGCTCCCTGCTAAGGAGTTGAGGGCTTCACAGCCCTCCGCGGGTTCAAATCCCGCCCTCTCCGCCATTTTAGGATTCTTTTTTATCTTCTTCCTGATAGTGAGAAGCTATTGCCTGTTTTAAAACCTTTATGATAGTACCTTCTGAAACTTTAAGAGAAACCGTTTTATCTCCTACAGACTTTATCTCTCCGATGATACCACCTGAGGTAACTACTTTATCTCCCTTTTTTAGCGAGTTTATAAACTCCTCGTGTTTTTTTCTTTGCTGCTGCTGAGGTCTATAGAGGAGAAAGTAAAATATCCCAAGCAGTATTGCCATCCATATTAAGGCACTAACTATCTGTTCTAAACCACCACCTTGCATTGACTTTCCTCCTTTTTCTTGACAAATCTTTTGGTATTTCTAATATTATAATTCATTGCTAAATATAATCTTTAAAAAACAATGGAGGGAATAAAATGGCTATAGATGAGTTTAACATACCTGAAGGATTATACTACACGAAAGACCACCTTTGGGTAAAGGTAGACAACGGAAATGCAGTTGTTGGCGTCACAGATTACGGTCAGCATGAGCTTGGGGATGTTGTTTACGTTGAGCTACCTAAAAAAGGAGACTTTATAGATGCGGGAGATACTCTCGCGACTGTAGAGTCTGTAAAAGCAGCGGTAGATTTACCATCACCAGTTACCGGTGAGATTTTAGATGTAAACACAGATTTAAAAGATGACCCAGCACTTATCAATACTGATCCATACGGCGATGGATGGATAGCAGAGATAAAGATGTCAGACCCCACAGAAGTTGAAGACCTTATGACTGCCACTGATTACAAAGCTTACCTTGAAGAGATTGAAGAGGAAGAAGAGGAGTTTTAATGAAGAAGTATTTTTTAATAAACGCCTTTGGTAAAGATAGGGTAGGTATCGTTGCCTCCCTGTCTAAAGTCCTGTATGAAAATGGCTTTAACCTTGAAGATTCCTCTATGTCGAAGCTCGGTGGGGAGTTTACTGTGATGTTGATTGTCAGTACAGATAAGCCTTTGACTGAAGATGAAGTTCAAAAGATGTTTTTACCCTTAATGGAAAACTTAGGTTTACAGATACACGTTAAAGAGCTGGAAGAAGATGAGGTGAGAAAAGGAAAACAGTATAACGAAACTGTATACAGAATAGTTGTTTACGGAGCAGACAAACCAGGGATAGTTTATAAAACCACCGACCTTTTAGCAAAAAAAGGTGCAAGTATCATAGATATGACTACGGAAAAAAGTGGAGACCTTTATATCCTCCTTACAGAGGTAGCCCTGCCCGAAAATGTTTCATTTGAAGAGTTAAGGTCTGAGATTAAATCCCTTCAAGACAAGATAGGTGTTGATATATCCTGTGAAAAAATAGAAAGTGTGGAGCTTTAATGGAAAAACTGGAAATTTTAACGTATCCTGACCCAAGATTAAAAAAAATCTCTCAGCCTGTAAAAGATTTTGGCAAGGACTTTAAAGATTTTGTAGATAAACTTATCTACACTATGTATAACTCTCCTGCCAGTGTAGGAATAGCTGCTCCACAGGTGAATAATCATATACAAACAATAATCGTTGATGCCTCAAACTATAAACATAAAACCAACAAGAAAAACCATGGTCTTTTAGTGCTTTCAAACCCAAGAATAGTAGCCCACGATGGGGAGATTATTATAAGAGAGGGATGTCTAAGCGTTCCAGACTACACTGGAAACGTGAAAAGACACTTTTGGATTAAGGTTGAGGCAGAAGATATAAATGGTAAAACAATCTCTTTTGACACAGAAGGTTTTGAGGCGGTTGTTATCCAGCACGAGCTAGACCACCTGTATGGAAAGCTCTTTATTGATAGAATTGCTTCCCCTAAAGATTTGTTCCGCAGAAAGGTTTACAAAAAATAAGGAGTTAAGCAGATGCTAAGAAAAAAACAGGATAAAATGGGGCTTTGGGAAGCTGTATCTCTAGCCGTTGGTACTATGATTGGTGCAGGGATATTCTCTGTTCTTGGAGTAGGAGCTCAAATCTGCGGTTCAAACCTACCTGAAGCTTTTGCAATTGCAGCTATAATTTCGCTTACTGTTGCTTATTCTTATGCAAAACTTGGGGCTGTGTACGTTTCAAACGCAGGACCGATAGAGTTTATCTTAAGAGGGATAGGGGACAATGTTATAACAGGTACCCTTAGTATTCTCATGTGGTTCAGTTATGTTGTTTCAATATCACTTTTTGCAAAAGCATTTGCTGGATATTTTCTAGCTCTTTTTCATCTTCCCCAATCACCACTGTTAACAGTTATTGTTGAGGCTTTCGTAATAGCTTTTTTTACAGCGTTAAACTTTTTTGGCTCAAAGGCTGTTGGTAAAGCCGAGTTTTGGATAGTTGTTATTAAACTATCTGTTCTTCTTTCTTTTGTGGCCTTTGGTATCTGGAGTATACATCCAGAGTACTTAAAGCCAGACCTTACACCTCAAGGGATAGTAAAGACGTTTTACGCCGCTTCTGTTTTATTTTTAACATACATGGGATTTGGACTTATAACCAATGCCTCAGAAAATATTGAAAATCCTAAAAAAAATGTTCCACGGGCGATATATATTAGCATTGCTATAGTGGCTTTTGTTTACATATCGGTAGCTATAACGGCAGTGGGTAATCTTGGAGTTGAAGGATTAGTGAAGGCTGAAGAGTATGCCCTTGCAGAAGCTGCTAAACCATTTTTAGGAGAGTTTGGATTTACATTGGTAGCTATAGGCGCTCTTTTTTCTACATCATCAGCTATTAATGCCACTTTGTACGGTGGGGCAAATGTGGCCTACGTTTTAGCTAAAAAAGGGCACTTGCCTGACGTGTTTGAAAGGAAGGTCTGGTTTGGTGAACCAGAAGGTCTTTACATTACGGCGGTGTTGGGCTTTTTATTTGCTGCACTTTTTGACCTGAATGGCATATCTTCACTTATAAGCTTTACATTTCTGATTATATATGTGTTTGTTATTGCTTCCCATTACAGGCTTGCAGTTAAAGGTAAAGTTGATGGGAATCCTGGTTTGATAATCTTTAACTTTATTGTGATACTCACCGTTTTAATCATACTTATGGACTACCAGTGGAAAGACTCAAGGGATAGCTTTTGGACGAGTATTGCGGTTGTCATTGTAGCCTTTATAATTGAGTATGTGTACCGTAAAACCACAAAAAGACACTTTAAAGAAAGAAACAAGGCAGGGCATCTATTTAAGATTTTATAGATTTAGTTTTTCTTAAGGCCAATAAACTCTAGAAGGTCTTCAATAGACACATCCTCAGAATGTTCTCTTTTTACACCGTCTACAACCTGATTTATGAGCTGCTCTTTTTCTTTTATTTTCTGATAAATTTTTTCTTCTATTGTGTCCTTCATGATTAGAGAGTGGATGATAACGTTATTTTTCTGTCCAATCCTGTGGATTCTGTCCTCTGCCTGCCACATCTTGGCTGGGTTCCAGTGCATATCAAAAAATAGAGCATAGCTAGACTCGGTGAGGGTTAAACCTTCTCCAGCAGCTCCTATTGTCCCAATAAACACAAAGCAGTTTTCATCTTCTTTGAATCTTTTTATAGCCTCCTTCCTGTCTTTTTGTTTCATCTTGCCGTGGAATGTGGCTATATTTTCAGGTCTATAAGTTTTTAATAGAGCTTGGTATATTTTTTCCACCCCTTTGTTATAAAAG
>JALUFA010000075.1 GCA_027052485.1 Hydrogenothermaceae bacterium | reverse complement strand
CGCGTTAGTACTGTTTGGTAGATACGTGTGCAAAGCTAAAAAACCGTTATGCCACGAGTGTCATCTATACGAAATTTGTAAATCAAAAGACAAAATTGAGAGGTAAGAAAATGCTACCAATTATAAATAAACTGAAAAATCATAAAGGAAGTATTCTAATCTTTACCCATGAAAACCCAGATGCAGACGGTATCGGTAGTATGCTTGCCCTATACCGTTTCTTAAAGAAAAAAGGAAAGGATGTTGATATAGCAATGAAGGACGATTTGCCATATGTTCTTAACTTTCTTCCAGATAGCGATAAGATAAAAAAGCTGCCAACAGACAAAAAGTACGACCTAGGTATCATAGTTGATGCTGCGGGAACGTTTAGAGCAGGGACAGACGTCAACGCAGATGAGTTTATAAGAATAGACCACCACATAGGAGGAGAGTTTTACGGTGGTTTTGACTGTGTAGACACAACAGCTCCATCCACAACTTACGTAGTTGCCAACATCCTAAGAGACTGGGACGAAGAAGCCATTGACAAAGAGATAGCCACCAACCTATACACAGGACTGATTACAGACACAGGCTCATTTAGACATAACAATGTTGATGAGCGTTCTTTTGAGCTTGCAGAGTTTTTAGTAAAAAAAGGGGTTGACCCTGCATACGTTGCCAAAATGGTTTTTGAAAGAAACAAACCCAATGTAATAAACCTACTGCAAAAGTCTCTATCAACGTTAAAAACTTACGACAACGGAAAGATAGCCGGTATGATTGTAGAGCGGGACTTTTTAAAAGAAACAGGAACAAAAGAGGAAGACACAGAAGGATTTGTTAACTACCCTAGAAGTATAGATGGCGTTGACGTAGCATTTTTGATGATAGAAAGGGAAGAGCCTAATACGTGGCGAGTTTCCTTAAGGGGAAAGGGAGATATTGATGTTAGAAAAATTGCAACCTACTTTGGAGGTGGAGGACACAGAGACGCTGCAGGTTGTAGGATAAGGGGCTCAAAAGAGGAAGTTTTAGAAAAACTGGTAGGTAAGATAAAAGAAGAGATAGAAAAGCAAAAAGGGGTTACTGTTTAGAGTTTTCTCTTTCCTTTTCCTCTTTTTGGATGTACTTAATGGCATCCTTATACATATTATAAAAACCCGAAGCTACACCGAGGAAAAAGAAAATTATTGTCATAATGTAGTGGGTATTAAAAAACTTGTCTAAAAAGTATCCTATGGCGAGCCCCACAATAATACCGGATATCAGGTGGAGCCCAATTGTACCAATGGTAAAGTAATCGTTAAATTTTTTATTAAACATTACTTAAGGTCTAAAACATCCATCATGTCGTAGAGGCCTGCAGGCTTATCTTTTACCCATTTTGCAGCCTCAATAGCACCCTTTGCAAAGATATCTCTAGAACCTGCTTTGTGGGTTAGCTCTATTCTCTCTCCTAAACCTGCAAATATTACCGTGTGCTCTCCTACAACATCGCCGCCCCTTAGAGCAAAAACGGCAATCTCATCTTTAGGTCTTCCCTCTGGGTAATCGCCGTGTCTTCCATAAACTACGTTTTGGATACCTGTTTCTTCTTTTAAGATGTCTACCAGTTTAACGGCAGTTCCAGAAGGGGCATCCTTTTTAAACCTGTGGTGCATCTCAACAACTTCAATGTCGTACCCTTTATCCTTTAACGCCCTAGCCGCTTCTTGAACCAACTTAAACAGAAGGTTAACACCTATACTCATGTTTGGTGCGAGAACTACCGGAACATCCTTTGCTAGTTCTTTTATCTCGTTAAGCTCATCTTGAGAAAAACCGGTAGTTCCTATAGCCATTCCCTTTTTGTTTTTATCAGCTGCCAAAAGTCTTAAGTGGGATAATGCCGCCTCGGTTGAGTTTGAAAACTCTATCAGAACATCAAACTTGTCAATAACTTCAGATAAATCAGAGACGATGGGGGCGTTTAGTTCTTTCCCTAAGATTTCACCAACGGTTGAGTGAGAATGGGCACAGTCGGGGTTTTCAATTCCTGCTACAATCTCAACATTTGGGTCTTCATCTGCAAGCCTTGCAATTGTTCTACCCATTCTTCCAAGAATTCCAGATATCGCTATCTTAACCAAAGCCTACTCCTCTTACGCGTCTTCTTTGTTTTCTGGGTTAAAAACTACTTCAGCAAGCTGATTCAAAGCATCATTAACCTGGTCTGGCGGTACAACAAAAGGTGCTATTGCTATTTCTACATCATCTTCAAAGATAGTCTTTCTTAAAAGCTCTTGCAGTTCTTCTAGCTTCTCAGGTGTTACATCTTTTCTAAAAGTTTCTTCAATAGGTTTGTCTGTTACAAAAAAACCAACAAGGGCAAAAGGAAAAGCTTTCTTTTCTTTTTCTTCGCTCATTTACTTTCTCCTAAATTTTTTGTTAGTGTTGCTGTTGTTCTTCACTTCCGCCGTTGTTTCCGCCCATTAAGAGCATCCATAAAACAACAAACTGTGTTAGCATTAAGATTAATAGGATTAATTCTGGTGTGTTGTCTACCCAGTTTTCCATCTCTCAAACCTCCATTTAAAGTTTTACTAATAATACTATAGATGTTGTTTATATAGCAAATATAAACCTTTTATACTTAAATAATCTTCAACTTTACATTTTTTGTCAAGGAAGTTTGATAGAAGATTTGCATCTCCTCCGGTCAAAACACACTTAAAATCATATCCGTAAAAATTTTCTACTTTTTTTATATAGCTTTCTATCAAAGAGGCGTATCCCCAAACGATACCAGACCGGATACACTCTTCAGTAGATTTTCCAACTAGTGGAGGTTTACTATCTAATGACACCATAGGAAGCAAGGATGTTTGGGTTGATAAAACTTTTAAGCTTGTAGAAATTCCGGGAAAGATTATCCCTCCATCAAACTCACCTTCACTATTAACAACGTCTATAGTAAGTGCCGTTCCCAGGCTTATAACAATAATCGGGTATACGTAAAGTCGTTTTGCAGCAAAGCTGTTAACCTGTCTGTCTATCCCCGGTTTTCCCTGTTTGTAATTTATCTTTAAAGGAGGAAGTATGTCTTTTCCTACGATTAGAGGTTTCTTAAGAAAAATTTTTTCTACCGCTTGAGATATTTTTCCTTCAACTTCCGGCACAACAGACATGATTATCACATCTTTGACGATTTTGTTTGCTAATGAAATCAAATTTTTTATATCTAAAAGCCATTCATCTGTAGTTTTTTGCCTGTTGGTTGAAAGTTTATAAACATCCATAGAATTAAGCCTTTCTATAAAGCCAAGCTTAACAGTGGAATTTCCTACATCTATACCAAGTATCATTTTTTCCTGTAAACGTAGTTTTTATAACTGTAAAAGTAGTCAACTATAGCCATATATATAGAAGCTGCAAAGTTTTGTAAGAAAACGGGATTTTTTAAAAGTCTTGCATCATGTTTATTGGTTATGTAGGCCGTCTCTATAAGAACCGAAGGTATACCCGGCGTCTTCAAAACGGCAAAGTTAGCACTATCGATGCCTTTAAAATCTGTAATGTACTTAAGCTTATTTTTTAGCACATACGCAAAGTTTAAACCTTCCGTCATTGTTGTGTTTATTGCAAGTTCAGCAATGATACGATTTACATACCAGTTTCTAGTAAAGTGAACCTCTCTAAGTACAACCCTATTTTCCCTTTCTGCAACGAGCCTTGTTAGTTTAAGCCTAGCTCCCCGTGTACTTAGGGTATAAATGTACGTTCCGTGGTTTTTCCCTTTTGGGTCTGCATTACAGTGGATACTTATGAAAAGGTCTGCTTTTTTCTTTAAGGCAAAAACTGTACGGTTATAAAGGCTTATGTATCTATCCCTACTTCTTGTTAGATAAACTTTAAACCTTCCATCACTTTCTAGATACCCTTTTAGCAGCTTTGCAAGTTTTAAAGCTACGTTTTTTTCTTTTAAGCCGTTTGCGATGGCTCCTGGGTCTTTTCCCCCATGACCGGGGTCTATAACGATTACCTTCTTCCCCCCAAATCCCCTACTATCCTTAAAGAGGTTTGCAACCACAAGGCTGAAAAGAGGGTCTTGGGTAAGTTTAACTTTTTTTGGTCTTATGCTATCTGGTTTTATAGGTTTAGAAATGTAGGAAACTTTTAAAAGCTTTTGAGGAGTTTTTTTGT
>JALUFA010000074.1 GCA_027052485.1 Hydrogenothermaceae bacterium | reverse complement strand
GTTTTACACTCAAGGCTACCAACTACGTCTATGTCTTCAGGCTTTAGCTTTGTCTCACCCATAGCAAGAAGTAAAGCTCTTTTTGCTGTCAGATAGTTTGCCTTTGCGTTGGTTATCCTACTTTCCATATCAAGCATGTAGATTTTTGCTCTGAGAACGTCTGCATATATCGCCATTCCTTCTTTATACATTTTTTGAGCGACTTCATAATGTCTTTTTGCTGTTTTGTAAGCTTCCGTTGCTATTTTTATTCCTTCCTTGGCAAGGAGAGCTCCTTTATAGGCCTTTATCACGTTAAAGATTGATTTTTCTTTTTCTCTTATCAACTCTTTCTTGCTACTTTCATAATCTTTTTTTCTCATATCTATAGCCGTTGGAATTTTAAAACCGGTAAAGATTGGAACTTGAAGTTGAAACTTGTTCTGCCAGTTGTTTACTTCTGGATAGGATGGACTGTTAAAGCTAACTCCGAATCCTCCAAATATAGGGTTAAAAGAGGTCATATCAACAAACTTTGATGAAGTCGCAATATCCAGTCTTTTTTGATTTAGCAGGTTCATCATTGCGTATCCGGGGTTGTTTGTTCTAAGGAAGTTTGAGTACAAGGTTAAAGAAGGCCATCTTAGACCTTTTGCAGCCTTATACTGGTACTTTTTAGCCTCAACTTCTTTACTTTTTGCCTTTACGTTAAAGGCGTTTTGCTCTGCCCTCTTTATTGCATCCTGCAGGGATAAAGTCTGCGCCCACACTGCAGAAAACAAACTTAAACCTACCAGCACTGATTTTTTTATCATAGGGAAACCTCGGCTTTAGGATATTTTTATATTTTAAAATGCGAATATTATTATATTCTGATGAACGGATAGTTTCAATATAAGCAATATCATATTCGTATGGGAGGGGAGAAGGAGAGGAAAATTAAGATATTATCTCTTCAAAGTACTCAGGTTTTAAGATTTCTATCTTTCCTCTTTCTGTGTTTACGATTCCTTCTTTTTTCCATTTACTTATTATTCGAATTGCTGTTTCAACTGTTGTACCTGTCATTTCTGCTAGGTCTTGTCTTGTGATGGGGGCATTTATCACGAGTTTTCCGTTTTCTTCTCTTCCTATCTTTTTAGATAGGTCAAGGAGTAGGTTTGCTATCCTTCCTTCCACTTTTTCTGCTGCAAGGCTTTTTAGCCTGTCGTAGGCTTCTAGAACTCTCTTTGAGGCATCACAAGTTATCTTTACAGCGATTGCTGGATATTTAGTTAAAAGGCGTACAAAGTCTGCGTTTGAAATGTGGAGTACCTTTGTGTCTACCAATGCTTGCGCTGTGTATGTACTTTCAGGTTTTGACTCTCCTAGAACAAGCCATCCAAAAACTTCTCCAGGTGTAACAAGCCTAAGAATAACTGTTTTTCCGTCTGCTGTTTCTTTTGTTAGTTTAACGATACCATCTTCTACAATGTAAATGCCCGGCTCTTCATCCCCTTCAAAGAAGATATAATCTCCCTTTTTGTACTCCCTCTCGTGAAAGTACTTGGCTATTTCATCTATATCTTCGTCTTTTAGACCTTCAAATATATATAATTTTTTTAAAAACTCTTTTTTATCCATCATTCCACTCCATTTATTTTCCTGGTGTATTCATTAAACCAAGCATATATTTAAGATAATTGTCAGAAAATCTTAGTCCAGCCCCTACATAAACTCCACGATACTCATCAGCTAGTAAGTCAGAACCACCAAATTTAAAGAACAGCGGAGTTTTTTCTACCCTGTAGTACATACCTATGTCAAGCTCAGGTTTTGAAGGTTTATCCCATGCGTACTTTCTACTAAACTTGTAAAGGTCTGATGTAAGCCATAGGTTTTCTTTAAACCACCAGTCAAATCCTATATCTCCAGTAGACTCTTTAAGTCCAGCTCTAACCCATAGATTACCGTATTTTGTCTGTAGTAGCTGGCGCGCATACTGAAGGTCAACAAGCATACCAAGTGTTTTTGTTGTGGTTTTGTATACTACATTATTGCTGTACTTTTCCTCTACCTTTGTTATGTTCCCATTTGAGTTTGAGAGTAGGGCAACGTATATGTATCTATCGTAGTTTGGCATCAATGTTAGGCCAATTCCTGCCTTTCTGTCTTCATTCCCTGTGTGAGCTTCTGAGAATAAACTTACGTATAGGTTCGATTTGTCTATAACCTTAAACGGTTTGGAGAAAGATTTAATTCCTTCGTTTATATTGTTATACATATCGTCTTCATTAATAAGTTTTCCAAGTGTACCTTTGCCTTCATTGAGTTTTGTTAAAATCTGGTTGAGTTTCTTAGATGATTCTTCTATGTTTTTAATTGCTACATTTATATCTTTATGATTTTCTTTAAGTATACTTTTTGCCTCTAGAGCTGCCTCGTTTATGTTATCAATGGTTTCTGGAGCCTTTTGTCTCAGGATTTCTGCTGTTTCTCTCAGAGCTACAACCAGTTTTCTTATATCTTCCTTATTACTTCCTGTTATCTGTTCTAGGTTATCTGCAACTTTTTCAATTTTGGCTATTAGCTGGGGAAGTTGTTTTTTCAACGACTCTGTTATGTAGGCAATATTATCTATAGACTTTTTTAGGTTTTGGCGGTTTTCTGCAACAACGGTTTTTGCCTCTACAGCAAGGCTGTCTACATCTGTTATGAGACGTTCTAGCTTCCCATCACCCAAGGCTTTGTTGAGATTATCCATAAGCATCTGGAATTTTTTTGCAGCAAGGGCTATTTCACTAAAGGTATCTTCGGTAGATGGGTACACTTTCGTGTTTGCAATAACGCTGTTTGGTGGAAGTTCTCCTGTCTGTGGATGTCCCGGGTTAATATAAACGTACTTATCCCCCATTAAACCCATCGTTTTTATGTATGCCCGTGCATCCCTATAGATTGGAACATCTTTTTTAACAGCTACCACAACTTTTACCTTATTGTTTTCAATTCCTAAATCTTTTACCCTACCTGCCTTTACTCCTTTTACGTTTACATCTGCACCTTTTGATAAACCGGCGGCATCGTCAAAGTAAACTATGTAAGTTTTTGCCTCACCTGCAAATCTGTCTTTGTCAAAGGTTATTATCAGATAAGCTGCGATAAGCGCAGATACCAGTACAAATAAACCAACTTTTACGTAAAGCCCCGCCCTGTTATCCATTGTTCTACTTCTCTATTATTGTTTCGTCTACTTTCATTCCAAAATGTCTTCCTGCCTCTTCTACGTATCCTAAAATTTCATCACCCTCTTTTAAATCTACAACTGAGATTAATGAACCGTCAGCTCCAACAACTCTTATAGTTTCTGCATTTTGGAGAACCGCAGACAGTTTTTTTCCGTTATGTTCCGCCTCTATTAAGAGCATGGGTCTTCTCTCTACCTTTGCCCTTCCTACAGAAACTACCCTGCCGTTTCCTTCTGTGTCATAAACCATAACCTCATCGCCAGCGCTAAGCTCACACAGATACTTTGTTTTTCCTCCAGGAACCCTTGTATACATGTGAACTGCCCCTGCATTCACCCTAAAAGGTCTTGCTGCAACGTAAGGGCTTTCTTCTGTTTCTGCGTGTACGAAAATCATTCCTGCTGACGAGTTTCCAACGAGCATACCTTCTCCTCTTTTTAGGAGGGATGTTGTATCAACGGCTACCCTATCTCCCATACCGACAGGCGTTATAGAAACAACTTTTGCCTTAACAAGCGGTAGCTTTTCTTTTTGTTCTTTTATAACATTTCCTACTTTTTTAACTTGATTGATATCCTTTGTGCTTAAAACTACCCCTTTTACACCTTTTTCAAGAACGCCTATAGCTGTTTCCGCTTCTTCCGCGTTTTTAACGAGGGAATATATATTTTCCGATTGGGCTATCAGGTTTTCTAAGGGAATGATAGTCCAGTCTGTAGTCTCAACGATAACTTTTTTCCCAGCTTTTGCTAGTGCGGCTGCCCTTTCTTCATCCTCTTTATTTTTTATAACCATCCATACAAAATCATCGCTTAGATTTCCGTCTTTATCAATTGTAATTATCTTTATTCTTCCAAGTTTTTTTGCCTCTTCAGCTTTTTCTACAGGTACTATAATGGCGTCTGCTCCAGATTCTATAGCGGTGGTTACTATGTTTTTATTGAAATCTCTGGCATCTATGAGAAACTCTTTCATGAAAATCTCTCCCTGATATATATTCTTATATTAGAAAATGA
>JALUFA010000073.1:3677-4220 GCA_027052485.1 Hydrogenothermaceae bacterium | reverse complement strand
ATAGAGTATAACCAGGATGAGTTTACAATCGGTTTTAATGCCAAGTACATAATAGATGCAGTTGATGTTATTGATGAGGATGAAATTTTAATAAAGTTCACAAATCCAAGCGCTCAAACACTTATAGAACCTGTAGAGTCCAAAAATTACAAAGCTGTCGTGATGCCTATGGAAATTCCTACATAACAGGAGGTTAAAAACTTGGGAACCGCAACAAAGGAAAAAGAAAAGCAAAAAGATAAAGAAAAGGCAAAGGTAAAAGACCTATACTTCTGGTATTCAGGTCAACCTTACCCAGATAAAGAGAAGGCAGCGTTAAAAGGAATAAACATGCCTGTTTATGAAAATAAAGTTACAGCGTTGATTGGTCCCTCCGGATGTGGGAAAACAACACTTCTAAGGTGTTTCAACAGAATGCACGACCTTTATCCGGGGAATAAGTATGAAGGAGAAATTCTCCTTGATGGCGAAAACATTCTAAAAAAAGATTACGACCTTATAAAGCTTAGAAGTAAGGTTGGAATGGTTTTCCAAAAACCAACG
>JALUFA010000073.1:0-3667 GCA_027052485.1 Hydrogenothermaceae bacterium | reverse complement strand
CCTTTTCCTATGAGTATCTTTGACAACGTAGCGTACGGCCTAAAGCTAAGAGGGATAAAAGACAAAAAAGAGCTGGCGGAAAGGGTTGAAAAAGCCTTAAGACAGGCTGCCCTGTGGGACGAGGTAAAAGACAGGCTAAACGAACCAGCAACGGGAATGTCGGGAGGTCAGCAACAGAGACTTGTTATAGCCAGAGCTTTAGCGGTAGAGCCCGAAGTTTTGCTGTTTGATGAGCCAACCTCTGCCCTTGACCCAATATCAACTGCAAAAATAGAGGAGCTTGTAGTCCAGCTAAAAGACAAAGTAACTATCATCATCGTTACCCACAATATGCAGCAGGCAGCAAGGGTTTCCGACTATACAGCTTTTATGTATATGGGAAAACTGGTAGAGTTTGACAAAACAGATGTAATCTTTACCTCTCCAAAAGAAAAACTAACGGAAGATTATGTAAGCGGAAAGTTTGGATAATCGTGAGGCTAAAAGAATTTGAAAAAAAAGCTTTAAAGGAAGTTTTTAAAGACTTTAAGGGTGAAATTTTTCTCTTTGGTTCAAGGTTAGACGAAAGTAAAAAAGGCGGAGATATAGACATCCTCGTAAAAACGGAAAGATCACTTTCTTTGGAGGAAATTTTAAAGCTAGAAGGCAAGTACTTTTTACTTACCGATACAAGTATAGATATAGTTCAGTACGACGAAAAAAACCCTTTTATTCAGGAAATCATGAAAAATGCAAAAAGACTTGATGTATCAAGCTTATAAAAATTTAGAAAGCAGTCTTAAACTGCTGGAAAGTTCTTTAGAAAAGTACGAGCCGTTCAAGCCTGAAATCTTTTATTCGTATGAAGATTTAGAGTATTACGACTCTTTATCTTTTAGATACGAAAAAGCTATTGAAGCGGTATTCCATTTCTTTAAAACCTTAGAGATATATCTCTTTGGAGAACGTTCAGAAACTTATAGAAAATTGCTACAGAGAATTGAAAAGCTAGGGCTCATAGAAAATGCAGAAAAATATATGGAAATGAAGATGTTAAGAAACAAAGTGGTACACACCTATACTCCAGAAAAACTAGAGGAGATATATTCAAGTATAGAAAAATTTGGCAAACTCTTATTTATGGATTTCCAAAACGTAAAAAAATTTATGGAGGAGGAAATTTAAATGCTTATTAAACCTAAACTTGAAGAGATAAGAAACAGACTAATAGAAATGGCAGAAATAGCAGATACAATGCTAGAAAATGCAGTAAAAGCAATAATAGAACACGATAAAAAGTACCTTCCTATTGTAGATGAACTTGAGGAAAAACTAGACAGATTAGAAGTAGAAAATGAAAGTATGATTATCACAACGATAGCAAGATTCCAACCAGAGGCAAAGTACCTGAGAATGCTAGTGATGGATTTGTTTGTAAACAGAGATTTAGAAAGAATAGGAGACCATGCAGAAAACATAAAAGAACAGGCAGAAAGAATAATAGATAAACCAAAACTAAAAGAGTACGTAGACCTACCAAGGATGACCGAGATAACCCTAGGGATGGTTAGAGACGCCGTTAAATGTTTAGAGACTTTAGACACGGAACTTGCCAGAGATGTTATCAAACGAGACGATCAGGTAGATGCTCTCCATGAACAGATAATAAGAGAGCTTTACACATATATGGTTGAGGACCCTAAAAACATCAAAGTTGGAATAAGATTGATAACTGTTGCCTCAAACATAGAAAGGGTAGCAGACATAGCAACAAACCTTGCAGAAGAAGTTATCTACATGAAGGAAGGTAAAATGCTAAGACACCAAGAGGTTGATAAGAACGGCAATAAAGAAAGCTAAAAATGAAAGACAAAAAAAAGACAAAAATATCTGACCTAAAGGCTTTCCTAAAGTTTTTAGATTTTTTACAGGAAGGTATTCTAACGATAGATAAGAATGGTACCATCTCATACATAAACCAGTATGCAAAGCAAGCCTTAGGGCTTAAAGATGATTGCGTTGGGAAACACTTTAAGGAAGCCATAGAAGACAACTATCTTTACTCAATAATCTCCCATGACTACGGTGAAAAAAATGTAAAAGAAGAAGTTTTCATAAATGGAAAAAAGTTTCTCATAAAACTCTACCGCATAGATGATAAAAAGTTTATCCATCTGATGGATATAACACCATTTGAGATTTATAAACAGGCAAAAAAAGATTTTGTTTCAAATGTATCCCATGAGCTAAAAACGCCAATAGCAGTTTTAAAAGGAATAATAGAAACGCTAGAAACAGAAGAACAGGACGAAAACAAGCAAAAGTTTTTAAAAATGGCATCAAAACGGATAAATCAGATGGATAGCCTGATAAATGACCTTTTAATCATTGCTAGACTTGAATCAAAAGAAGATAAACTTATTAAAACAAATGTAAAACTTCGGGCTTTAATCTCGTCTATATACGAAGACCTAGCCCACATAGCAAAAGCGAGGAACATAACATTTAAAAATCTTGTTCCAGAAAACGAAACAATCTTTGCCGATGAAAACAAACTGTCAATTCTCTTTAAAAACCTGATAGAAAACGCTCTTAAGTATAACAAAGACGGCGGGGAGGTGGAAGTTTTTATAAAGAAAAATAAAGATTATAAAGTGATATCTGTTAAAGACACAGGTATAGGCATACCTAAAAAGGCCTTGCCCCTAATCTTTGAAAGATTTTACAGAGTAGATAAATCCCGCAGCAGAAACGTTGGAGGAACAGGGTTAGGTTTGTCTATTGTAAAACATATAGCCGAAGCCCACGGAGGCAAGGTAAAAGTAGAAAGCGAGGTTGGAAAAGGTTCGGTGTTTAAAGTTTATCTGCCAGAGGTTGAAAAGTGAAAATACTTATAACAGGTTCAACAGGATTTGTAGGAAGATATTTAGTAAGGCAGCTTGCAAAATATGAAAATGTAGAGCTTGTACTACCAGTTAGAAACCCTAAAAAGGCTCAAAAGCTCTTTGAAGACCTTCCAAATGTAAGAATAGAGACCATAAAAGGGGACATCAGTCTTTCTGTACTAATAGAAAAGCCAGACATTGTTATAAATCTTATAGGAATAATTAGAGAAAATCATGAAACTGGAGAAACTTTTGAGAAAGTCCACTATCTTTACACAAAGCTCCTAGTGGATGCAGCAAAAAAGGTAAAAGTTAAAAAATTTTTACAGATGTCAGCCTTAGGAGCTGATATAGATGCAAAAAGTAGATATCTAAAATCAAAAGCAGCTGCCGAAAACTACCTTAAAGCTTCAGGATTACCGTATCACATATTTAGACCTTCAATAATTTTAGGGAAAGGTCAAAGGCTTTACGAAGATATGAAAAAGATAGCTAAGATGATGCCTATTCTAGTAGCTCCAAAAGGAAAAGTTCAGCCAGTTCACATATTAGACGTGGTAGAAAGTTTTGAAAAGTGCGTTTTCTGTAAAGAGCAAAATGAAATCTATGAGCTTTGCGGTCCTAAAGTAATATCATACAAAGAGCTTTTTGAGTTTGTTCTAAACTGTATAGGTATCAAGAGAAAAATTATTGAACTTGATAGGAAATGGCTTTTCCTAGCATCTGTTTTAGGTTCAGTCTTCACATTTATGATGATAACCTACGACCAGTGGCTAATCCTTGAGAAAGATAACGTTTGTAGC
>JALUFA010000072.1 GCA_027052485.1 Hydrogenothermaceae bacterium | reverse complement strand
GTATTAGCAGAAGAAAAGTACGCTTATGTAGACGTTTTAAAGGTGATGAATACATCAAAACTAGGAGAAAAGCTAAGAAAACAGCTTGAAGATAAGTTTAACACCTATAAAAAGCAAGCACAGGAACTCCAAAAACAGATAGAAACCTTAAAGCAGCAGTTAAAAAGTCCACTTCTCAGCGAAAAAGCAAAAAAAGAAAAAGAAGAAAAACTAAGAGACTTAGAAAGACAAGTAGCACAGCTTACAGTAGAAGCTCAGATGAAACTAAACCAGCTAAAAAAACAGGCAGAACAGCAACTACTACAGAAGATAAAAGCAATCACCGACCAGTATGTAAAAGAGGGCAAAGCTGACATAGTTTTCACAGATAGATTTGGAGGTATAATCCTCTACGCAGATAAAACTATAGACTTGACTCAAGAAGTACTAAAAAAGCTAGACAGTGAGGTTTCTAAAAAGAAATGAAAATAAGCGAGCTGGCTGAGCTTTTAAATGGAAAGATTGAAAACTTAAATGAAGATGTAGAGATAAAAAAAGCTAAAAGCTTAAAAACTGCTGATAAAGAGAGTGTTTCCTTTTTAGCTGACAAAAAGCTACTTTCAGAGGCAGTTTCTAGTCAAGCAGGAGCAATAATTGTTGACAAGTTTTACCCTGAGATAAACACAACCCAGATAATCGTAAAAAATCCTAAAGAGGCCTTCTACAAAGTACTAGACATACTCTACCCTGATGATGAAGTTATCCCCTCAGTTGCAAAAACAGCCATTATTGGTAAAAACGTAAAACTTGGCAAAAACGTAATTATAAAAGATTACGTAGTTATAGAAGAAAATGTTGATATCGGAGACAATACAGTAATCTATCCCTTTTCATATATAGGGAAGAACACAAAAATTGGTAAAAACTGCACTATATATCCCCATGTAACTATTTACAAGAACACAACTATTGGAGATAGAACCATAATCCACGCTGGAAGTGTAATAGCTGGAGATGGATTTGGATACTACCAGAAGAACGGAAAACACCAAAAGATAAAACACGTTGGAAACGTTGTTATTGGGAAAGATATAGAAATTGGGGCAAACACTACGATAGATAGAGCTATGGTTGATGAAACCATTGTAAGAGATGGTACAAAGATAGATAATCTTGTAATGCTAGGTCATAACGTAGAGGTTGGAGAAAACACAATTTTAGTCTCTCAAGTTGGCATAGCCGGAAGTTCAAAGATTGGGAAAAACTGTATACTCGCAGGTCAGGTTGGGGTTGCAGACCATATAACAATAGGAGATAACGTTATAGTTACCGCAAAGTCTGGAGTAGGAAAAGACCTACCACCAAACAACGTTTATGGAAGTAGCCTACACGCTATAGAGTGGAAAAAGTGGAAGAAAATAATGTTTTATATCTACAAACTTCCAGACATCATAAAGAAACTCAACCCTCTAAAATAGCCGTTATAGCTGATAGATTTCCAAGAACAAGCAGCAGACCTAGTGCTATCAGTAGAACTCCACCTACAACCTCAACAACCTCAAAGAACTTACCAAACTTTTTAACAAACTTTAAGAAAGCCGTCCATAAAACTCCTGCAAGGATGAAAGGAATACCTAGGCCAAGAGAGTAAGCAGCAAGAAGAAGCATACCTTTACCGACAGAGTCTTCATTCATCGCTATCATTAGTATTGAACCAAGGATGGGTCCTATGCAAGGACTCCAGCCAGCCCCAAAGGTAAGTCCCACAATGTAAGAACTCAAAACGGACGCCTTTGCAGACTTTTCAACCTTCAGCTGACGATACAAAAATTGATGAACGTTAAAAAAGTAAAGAGCCATAACAAAAGACCAAACACCTAACAGTGTGAAGACTGTCTCTTTAGAAAGAATATCAAACAGTCCCAATGACACTATAAAAAGAGCAACCCCGTACATAAGCCTATCAAAGTTAGGCCTTAAGAACAGTCCAGTAAAGTGAATACCAAAAAATACAACTAAAGCTCCACCTATTTTGGCTATGTAGTCCTTATACTCGGTTAGCAGCTGTCCTATGTAAGAAGCTGATGCACCCATCAATATAAAAACCGTAGAAAATCCAGCAACAAAAAATAGAATAGGTATAACTGCTTTTATATTAAACCTTTCTTCTGTCTCCGAACTTCCAACAGTTGCCCCAGTTATGTAGGACAGGTACGCAGGGACTATAGGAAGTACGCATGGAGATAAAAAGCTCAAAAAACCTGCTACAAAAGCAGCCCAAACAGTTATATTTTCAAACATACTTCATCCTTTAGAAAAAGCTTTTAACTAAAACAATTCTACATTAAATAAATGAATAAAATCATTAACGATAAAAAGCATATAGAATATTTTATTAAAACCACTTTTTAGTAAGGCAGATAAAATGAAAGAAGCAACCATAAAAGTAAAAAGATATGACGGAGAAAAAAGTTTTATTCAAGAGTATAAAGTTCCAATAGAATATAACACCACATTACTTTCTGCACTTTTTAAGATAAAAGATGAAAAAGACCCTTCATTAACCTTTAGAGCTCAGTGCCGTTCTGCTATATGTGGAACATGTACGGTAAAGGTAGAGGACAGGCACATATTAGCATGTAAGACAAAAGTAAAAGACCTTCTAGACGAAAATGGCGAAGTTTTAGTTGAACCTGCTGGAAATCTTCCTGTAATAAGAGACCTCGTTACAGACCATGCAGTATTCTTAGATAAACTAAAAGATGCAAAAGCGTGGTTTGTTCCTAAAGAACCGTGGGAAAAAGTGTACCCTGAAGACCTCAAAAAGTTTGATAAAGAAACAGACTGTATTTTATGTGGTGCATGCTTTAGCGCCTGTCCTGCTTTCCAGACAGACTCAAACTTTGGAGGTCCTATAAACTTTGTTAAGATTTACAGATTTTGGAAAGATAAAAACGATGCATTAGGCGATGAAAGAATCAAAATAGCAAAAGCTAACAATATTACTAGCTGCGTACACTGCAAGTACTGTACGTTTATGTGCCCTAAAGAAATTCCTGTAGAGCAGGATATAACCCAGTTAGAGTTTTACGGAAAGCAAAAAGGCATTATAGAGGATAACCAGCAGTTTGGAGGATTTAATAACTTTGGTTTTGGAGGATTTAACGGTTTTTAGACAGAGTGGAGATAACGTTCCCTGTATATATTTAATAGGTTATCAAGAATAACAATTACTATTGGAGCGATAAAAATACCCAAAAAGCCAAAAGCTTTTAGTCCTCCTAAGATTGCGAAGATAAAAATCAAAGGATGAATATTTGTTTTTTCACCAATTACTATTGGTTTGATTATGTTGTCAACAGTTGAGATTACAAATGTGCCCCATAAAGTAAAGAGAAGCCCAACAAGCCATCCTTTAGCAAAGAAGAGATAAATTGCAATAGGTACCCACACAAGGGATGCACCACCAATAGGGATAAACGCCGCAAAAAACGTTAAGATAGCCCAGAATAGAGGATAGTTAACCCCAGCAAAGTAGTATCCTATGAAGGATAGTATACCCTGAGCTATAGCTGTAAACACAGAACCAAGAACTACGCCCTGTATAGCGTTATACGTTGAACGTATAATATACATTTTGTCTCTGTCAGGAAGAGGGATGAGATTATAGACTCGATGATACAATTTTTCTCCGTCTTTAAAAAGAAAGAATACAGTCATCAACATAAATAAAATACCAATAACTACCAGTGTAAAGTTTATAAATACTGCTTTTCCTTCAGCGATTAAAAAATTAACCAGAAAACTTAAAAACTGTTTCAGCAGGCTTCCCAAATCTAAAGAGAAGTTAAATCTCTGTTGAAGCTGATTTAAAGTATCAATTACAGGCTTAGCAAAGGGAATACCAGCTAGTAAACTCTCTAAACTATCAAATTTAGACAGATTTTTAACCAAAACAGGATAGAGCTCTATAACTTGATTAGTAAAAACTAAAAATATTCCAACTGAAGGAATTATTATAAAAACAAGAACTATAAAGGTAGATACAAAGGCTGCAATAATATCGGAAGATAGCTTTTTTTGTAAAAATGAATAGACAGGATATAAAATAACAGCAACAAAAAAACTGAGAAAAAGTATATCTAAAAAAGGCTCAAAGATTATATAGGTTAGATATAAAAAAAAGAAAAGGGAATTGTTCTCGACGAGCCGTCCATTGTCGCTTTTGATAAAAACACAAA
>JALUFA010000071.1 GCA_027052485.1 Hydrogenothermaceae bacterium | reverse complement strand
TGACACTACCCTGTATGTTCTAGCAGATGGGCTTTACGCTATTAGCTGGCTACTTGCCCCATTCATGCCAGATAAAATGAAACAGGCAATTAACATGCTAGGCTTTGAAGATTTTACATACAAGCCACAGCCTTTCAGCTTTCCAGCTGGAACAAAAGTTGCTAAAAAGGTAAAACCACTATTCCCAAGAATTGAAGAAACAAAAGAAGAAAAAAAGGAGGAAAAGAAAGTGAGTGAAGAAAAAAGAGAAGTCAAAGAGGTAGAAGAAGGCGTTGTATCTATAGAAGATTTTGCCAAACTCAAGTTTAGGGTTGGAGAAGTTATAGAGGCAGAAAAAGTACCAAAAGCCGATAAACTACTAAAACTAACAGTTGACTTAGGCGATGAAACAAGAACGGTTGTCTCTGGCATAGCCCAGTACTATACTCCAGAGGAGATAAAAGGTAAAAAAATCATTGTATTCGCAAATCTAAAACCAAGAAAAATCTTTGGAATTGAATCAAAAGGTATGATTTTAGCAGCCAAAGACGATGAAACACTCTCTGTACTGACTGTAGATAAAAATGTAAAAAACGGAAGCTACGTCTCATAGGCGTGGCTTTTTTTGAAGTGCGATATGTCATAATTGTCATATCGGTGATAATGTAGTATCCTAAAGCAGACCACAAAAACAGAGGGACATCGGTATGGCTTTTGTAAACATTATAAGCAACGACAAACTAAAAATAATCCCAGATAGAAAACCAAATCCCCAAACAAAGATAACCTACCTAAGAATATCCATCACAGATAGATGTAATCTAAAATGCTTTTACTGTAGACCCGAAGACCAAGAGTTCATCCCGCGGGAAGAGATACTCTCATACGAAGATATGACAAGATTTGTTAAAGCCTTAACAAAGTTTGGACTAAGAAGCGTTCGTATAACTGGAGGAGAGCCGCTTTTAAGGCAAGATTTAGATAAATTTATACAGATGCTTTCAAACGTTGAAGGAATAGATGATATATCTCTAACAACAAACGGCATTACCTTAAAAAAACACGCAAAACAACTAAAAAAGGCAGGACTAAAGAGGGTAAACATATCAATAGACAGTTTAAAACCTGAGCTTTTCTACCAGATAACAAAGGGAAACCTTCAGGATGTTATTGATGGAATCATTGAGGCAAAGAAGGTAGGAATTTCACCGATAAAGGTAAATGCAGTAGTTATAAAAGGGCTTAATGAGGATGAAGCCATAGACTTTGTAGAGTTTGCAAAACAGTACGGGGTTGAAGTTAGATTTATTGAGATGATGCCAATAGGTCAGGGACATATAGACTGGAAAGAAGACATGGTTGAGCCGCTAGAAAGGGTGAAGAGAAAAATTGAAGATAAGTATGGAAAGCTAAAACCTTCAAGCTCCATAGGTAGTGGCGCAGCCAAGGTTTATGAACTTGACGATGGAACAAAGGTAGGCTTCATAACACCTATAACAAATCCGTTCTGTGATAACTGCTCTAAGCTAAGACTTACAGTTGAAGGAAATATTAAGCTCTGCCTTAGAACCGACGAAGAAATACCAGCAAAAGATATCCTAAAAAATGGCAGAGAGGAGGAAATACAGCAGTTTATAGAAAAGGTTGTTGTTGCAAAAGAGATATCAAACCAAAACATTCAATTTAACAACTATGAGTTTGGAGAGTGCAGAAGAATTATGACTAGCATCGGAGGATAAATTGGAACAAAAGTACAGGGAGGTTTATGTTTACCTTTTAATCACATCCATGTTTATCTCCATATCCGTTTTTGAAATCTTCGTTGGAATCGGCTTACTGTGGATAATCTGGGACTTAATAAAAAAACGTGCATTATTTGAAGGAAGCTTAAAGTATCCTTTAGTTATCTATGCCTCTGTATCTGTACTATCTACGGCTTTCTTCGCTCCTAAAATGATGGGAAAATCTATTGAAGAAGGAATTTTTCAATTCTTATACTTTTTCAAAGTACAGCCACGGCAAGAGTTTATACGAAATATACAGTTTTTATTTATCACGATTGGAGTTTTGCTTATCCCTATAGTTTTATACCATTACCAAAAGCTTGGCATCACCACCCCTATTTGGGGAGGACAGTTTGAAGTAGGCCAGTTTTACAGTATGTTTACCATTATTAGTGGGCTTTTGGGATTGTACTTTTTTAAAAGGAATAGGGCACTAGGGACTTTCTTTATAGTATTAAGTTTAATATTCTTTAGTATTTTAATACTGTCCCATAGGAGATCACCTCTCCTTGGATTTTTAGTGGTTTTTTATCTACTTTTATTCATTTTTAGCAAAAACAAAGTTCTACCCAAAATGGCCTTTGTATTGACAAACTTAGTTTTTGTAATAAGTCTTGTTGGTGGCTATGTTTATCTTTCTAAAACAGATTATCGTTTCAAGCTTTTAAATAATGTCATCATAGGAAAAGAAAAATTTAACCTTGAAACCTTAAATAGTATTGGAAGTAATAGAGTACATATAGCTATTGATGCAGTCAATATTATAAAAACCGACCTAAAACAAGGAAATTGGATAAACCTCCTAATAGGTCATGGTATAAGGTCAGGGTACTATTTGCCGCATGTATATAGCCCTAAAAACTTCGTTAAGTATGAGTCTATATTTATACTTTCTGAGTTTATAGAGAAAGGCTTGATAGGTTTGCTTGCCATACTTGCGATATTTTTTATAGCGTTTAAAACTTTTATTTCCATAAAGATAAAAACAGACTTTGACTTAGTTGCTATCGGGCTTTTCGTACCTCTACTTATACACCTTGTAGGTTCTATATTTACCTTCTTCTGGGATGCCCTTTTGCCAGCTTATCTTCTTTTGTTTAAAATAGGGGAGGTTTACTTTAAGAAAGAGGCGGCAAATGATATACAAAAACCTAGGTAATACAGGCTTGAAAGTTTCGGCCATATGCCTTGGAGCAATGACGTTCACCGAAAAAGGTTGGCGGTCTGCCGGAAGTATGCCTTTTTCAGAGATACAAAAGGTTGTTAATTATGCTTTAGACAGTGGAATAAACTTTTTTGATACGGCGGACATATACGCCTATGGAGAAAGTGAAGAGCTTTTAGGAAAAGCCTTAGGAGCAGAGAAGAATAAGGTGATAATCGCCACTAAAGTAAGAGGAGTTATGGACGAAAATGACCCAAACAGTCGTGGACTTTCAAGGCATCACATCCTAAACTCTATAGATAACTCACTAAAAAGACTAGGTAGAGACTATATTGACCTTTATCAAGTCCACTGGTGGGATAACCACACGCCAATAGAAGAGACTATAGAAACGTTAAACGACCTTGTAAGACAGGGTAAAGTTAGATACATCGGAATATCAGACTTTGCAGCATGGCAAATTGTAAAGTCTGTTATGCTACAAGAGATGAAAGGATTTTCAAAGTTTGTATCAGCCCAGATGTACTACTCACTACTAGGAAGGGATATAGAGTTTGAGGTAGTCCCTGCATGTGAAGATTTAGGTCTAGGTATCCTTGCGTGGAGTCCTCTAGCGGGAGGTTTTTTAACTGGTAAGTACTCTAGAGAGAAGGCCATACCAGAGGATAGCAGATACTCTAGAATGGAAAGGCCATTTTTAAGATTTGACATGGAAAAGGCTTACTTTGTAGTTGACGAGCTAAAAAAACTTGCAGAAAAGTACGACGCTACTCCAGCCCAGATAACCTTAAGCTGGGTAATATCAAAACCCTTCGTAAGCTCTGCTATTATTGGAGTTAGGTCTTTAGAGCAGCTGAAGGATAATATAGGTGCGGTAGATGTTAAGCTAAAAGAGGAAGACCTAAATTACCTAGATGAAATAACGCAGCCAGAAAAGCCATACCCTCAATGGTTTTTGGAAATGTTTGCTGACCTTTAATATAATATTTAGTTAGGCCATTAGGGGGATTTTTTTGACTGATAAAGTTTCAAGGCGAATATACTATCTTCTTATATTTGTTATTATAACCCTTATTTTAGGGAACTTTGCTCTTTTCTTCCTTATTTCAAATATTAGAACATCTGCAAAGATAATAAACACATCTGGTAGAATCCGCGGGAATATCCAAAGATTTGCAAAGTATACAATTGCAAACGAGAAAAACTACGCATTGGAAACAAAGATAGATATCTTAATAAAGAAACTTAAAGAAGAAGAGAAACAGATAGCTCTTATAGAAAAAGAAGAATCTATAGCAGATAACATAGATAGATGTTGGAGAATTCTAAAG
>JALUFA010000070.1 GCA_027052485.1 Hydrogenothermaceae bacterium | reverse complement strand
ACATAGAAGAGGTATTAGAAAAAAAAGATAAGGAAATCCAAGAGTACAAAGATTTCTTAGATAGGGCTATTTCTAATGAAGTCCAGAAAAAATTAATGGAGATAGAAAATAAAAGCTCTATAGAAACTAAAAAGCTGAAGGAACTTTTTAAAATCAGTAATCATGCCGTATCTGCAACAACCCTTGAAGAGATGGCAAACAGTGTTGTGGATGGCCTTTTATATCTTGGGTACTCGGGAGTTTTTGTTTACTTTCATCCAAAAGGTATTTACAAAAAGTGGGGATACTTCCCAAACTATGAAAAATTTCTCTCCTATATCTCAACGGGGAAGTGGAAAAAGGAAAAGAAAATTTTAATTAATGAAGACGATAGATACATTTTTATTAGACTAAAGTCAGGACAGCAGGATATAGGTTTTCTGGCTATCTACAAAAAGGATGGAGTTTCTCCCCAAGAGGTCAAGTATCTACAGGCGTACGCAAACTCTATATCTATAGCTGCGGCAAACTTAGTACACTTTCAGGCATTAAATGAACTGGAGAGACTTACCTACCAGATTTTTGAGTCGGTGGATATTGGGATTGCAGTTCTGGATGGTAATTTTAAACTAGACATGTCAAACAGTGCATTCAAAAACATTGTAGGAAGGAAAAAAGTAGAAGGAAAAAGCATCTTTGACATTCTTCCCGAGGTTGCTTTATTAAAAGAGGAATTAAAAAAAGTTTTACTCAATAAAAAACCTTTAGAAACTGAATTTGCCTCGTTGGAAAGCAACAGAAAAAACTCTATTTTTAGGCTTAAAATCCTTCCCCTCCACGGAAGCAACATAGAGGAGAAGCTAATTCTTATCTTAGAAGACATAACCGAAAAGGAACAGCTAGAAGGTCAAATTATGGAAACGGAGAAACTTGCAGTTATAGGTAAGATGGCTGCTGGACTTTCCCACGATATTAAAACTCCCCTTACTGTTATCAGCGGTGCAGCCTTTATGATAAAAAGAAGGGCAAAAGAAAATGAAGAGATTAAAAAACTTGCAGACAAAATTGAGAGCCAGTCTAAAAGGGCTGAAAAGATAATAAACAGACTGTTAAACTACTCAAAACCTTCATACTGGAAACTGGAGAAGATAAACCTCAAAGAGCTTTTAGAGGAATCTATAGAGTTTGCCAAACACTCGCTAAAAGATAAAAAGCTTGATATACAGATAGATGTTGATAAGGACATCCTTATAGAAGGGGATAGAACAGCCCTCCAACAGGTCTTTACAAACTTAATCATCAACGCAGGGGAGGCTATAAAGGATGAAGGTTTTATCAAGATAAAAGGCTACCGTCAAGGAAATAAAGCTGTAATCAGTATTGAAGATAGTGGCATCGGTATACCTAAAGAGCATCTGGATAAGATTTTTGATCCATTTTTTACAACAAAAGAAAAAGGTACAGGCCTTGGTCTTGCGGTAGTTCAGAGAATAGTAAAAGACCACAATGGAAAAATCTCTGTAAAAAGTGAGGAAAATAAGGGTACTATATTTATAGTAGAACTTCCGATATTCAAAGGTTAGCATTGGCAGGAAAGGGAAAAATTTTAATTGTTGATGATGAAGAGGAAATTTTAGAGTTATTTAAGGATATATTAGAAGAGGAAGGATACACTGTTTTTACTGCAAACAATCCACAGCTTGCCCTTGATATCCTTAGAAATGAGGACTTTGACCTGATACTCTCTGATATGAGGATGCCAAACCTTTCTGGAGAAGAATTCTTAGAGATTGTAAGAAAGATAAATGACTACACAACCTTTGTTATTATGACTGCCTATGGAACGATAGAAAATGCCGTTTCATGTACTAAGAAAGGAGCTTACGATTATCTAACAAAACCTATAGATTTTAACGACCCAAAAATCTGGTCTGTTATAGAAGAGGGTATTAAACTAGCCCAGATAAAAAAAGAAAACAAAAAACTGGAAAAAGACCTTGAGTCTGTAAAAGGAGATTCACCGGTTGAGTACATAATAACCAGAAATCCAAAGATGAAAGAGGTTCTAAAAACTATAAACAAGGCTGCAAGCTTTGACTTTCCGGTTCTTATCATTGGTGAAAGTGGAACGGGAAAAGAGCTTATAGCAAGAGCCCTTCACCAGCTCAGCCCTAGAAGAGATAAGCCATTTGTTGCGATAAATTGTGCCAACATCCATCCTGATATTATGGAAGCTGAGTTTTTTGGCTACAAAAAAGGTGCTTTTACAGGGGCAGATAAAGATAAGGAAGGAATTATAGAAAAGGCGGATGGAGGGACATTGTTTCTAGATGAAATAGGAGAGATGCCCCTTGAGGTTCAAAGTAAACTGCTAAGATTCTTACAGGAACAGGAAGTTAGAAAAATTGG
Source organism: Hydrogenothermaceae bacterium (assembly GCA_027052485.1). Lineage (GTDB taxonomy): Bacteria > Aquificota > Aquificia > Aquificales > Hydrogenothermaceae > Hydrogenothermus. The sequence continues at coordinate 1,875 of JALUFA010000070.1, read as the reverse complement.
AGACTCAAAGGCAAAAAAAGTAGACGTAAGGATTGTAGCCGCTACCAACAAAGACTTGAAAAGGATGGTTGAAGAGGGAAAGTTTAGAGAAGATCTTTATTACAGACTTGAGATTGTAAAACTGGATATTCCACCTCTAAGGGAGAGAAAGGAAGATATTCCACTCCTGGTAGAACACTTTATCAAAAAGTACAACAGGGAGTACGGAGAAAAGGTAAAGGGTATCACTCCTGAGGCTCTAGAGTTTTTAATAAACTATGATTGGGAAGGAAATATCAGGCAGCTTGAAAATGTTATAAAAAGGGCGTTTGTCTTTGCAGATGAGTATATAGACGTTAAAGACCTACCAGATTACATCACCAGTATAAAAAAGGAAAATTTCTCATTTGATTACAGAAAGCTAAAACAGACAAAACTTGATGAGTTTATGAAAGGATATTTAACAATCCTACTAACAACTACAAAGGGAAACGTATCTCAGGCGGCGCGTCTTGCAAACATGGAACGCCAATCCCTTCAAAAACTCTTAAAAAAGTACAATGTAAATCCTGAAGAGTTCAGACATTAAAGCTCAATGTTATCTATAAGGCGGGTATCTCCAACGTAAACTGCTAGGAGGACTCTATCTCCCTTTTCTACTTTATCTTTGGGTTCCAATGTTTGAGGATGTACTATCTCTATATACTGAACTTCTTTTACGTGGGGGTGCTGTAAGATAAGCTCTTTCATCTTTTGCTTTATCTTTTCTGGGTTTGTTTCACCACTTTCAAACATCTGTTTTGCTAAGAATAAGGCTTTACTTAAAGAAAGGGCAGACTGTCTTTCCTCTTCAGAAAGATACTTGTTTCTTGAAGACATGGCAAGACCGTCTTCTTCCCTTACAATGGGGCATCCAACAATATCTACATCCATGTTGAGGTCTTTTACCATCTGCTTTATAACAATCAGTTGTTGGTAATCCTTTTCTCCAAAGTAAGCCCTATCTGGTTTAACGATATTAAATAGTTTGTTTACTACAGTTAAAACCCCTCTAAAGTGGCCGGGTCTAAACTTTCCGCACAGGCCTTCAGTTAATCTTTCCTGTACTGTGTATGTTGCAAAGTCTGGAGGGTACATCTGAGCTTCATCTGGGGCAAAAACAATATCAACTCCTGCTTTTGTAGCAATCTCTAAATCTCTTCCTAAATCTCTTGGGTATTTATCAAAATCTTCGCCTTTACCAAACTGGGTTGGGTTCACAAATATACTTAAAACTGTGATATCATTGTCTTTTTTAGAGCACTGCAAAAGAGATACATGGCCTTGGTGTAGATATCCCATTGTAGGGACAAAGCCAATACTTTTTCCTTCTTTTTTTAGGTTATTAATGATTTCTTTAATCTGTTTTATATCTCTTTTCAGATTTGCCATATTTTTCGTTAAAATCTGCCGTCACTTGTTCAAAATATTTCTTGCGTGCTTCAAATTTTTGACGGTCATGATCACGAATAATATAATCTAACTCGGTCAATTCCACATCGCCTTTCATATTGTGCAGATGATAGAAACCTTCATATCCGGTTGTTGTTTGCGGCGTTTCATTTTCTGGAAAAGCCTTAATAAAATCGGCTGCTATCAACATAGAATTAATCATTTTGTCTTTAGCATAGCCGGGGTGGACACTTTTGCCGTTTATTTTGACCTTGGCACCGGCGGCGTTGAAGTTTTCAAACTCTAATTCGCCCACTATGGAACCGTCCATTGTGTATGCCCAATCGGCTGCAAATTTTTCTACATTAAAACTTTGCGCACCTAATCCAATCTCTTCGTCGGGATTGAACCCAACACGAATTTTTCCGTGTTTGATTTCCGGATGTTCTCTTAAGTAAGCCATGG
>JALUFA010000069.1 GCA_027052485.1 Hydrogenothermaceae bacterium | reverse complement strand
TTTCTATACTTGCAGGTTTTGTATCTTTTTAATTTTCTTTTTTCTGTATTTTAGCTTTTACAACAGGTTTAAAATCTTTTTTTTGAGGTTTACCCTCTTCTTTAGATATTTGTAAAGACTCAGTTTTTTTTCCAAACGGTAGCATATTTTTTTCTTTAAGAACGTAGAAAAGAGCAGAAACATTTAAGATGGTAATAGCTAAAAGGATATATAAAACAAAGTTTAGTATATCCCTTCTTCTTTTTGCGTAAGTTAATGGATGAAGCTCTTTTTCTTGCATAGGATACTTTTCTTGCATAAAGGTAAAATCTTATTTAAATTTATGTTAATTAAATCAGTTAGATGTAAAAAAAACAAGAGGAATTTATGGAAAAAGTTGGTGTATGTATTGGTACCACACGACCAAACCACGTTCAGTTTATATCAGAAAAACCTGTCAGATTAGGCCAGTTTGTAGTTTTGGATTACGAAGAAGATGGAAATCAGTATAAACTCTTAGGAATGGTTCAGTCTGTATATAGGGAAAATCCATACATTTCGGATAATATCAAAGACCCAAAGCAGGCTGAAGGTTTTAAAAAGTTTTCATCTAAAGAAGACACAATCAAAGGCGAAATAAACATACTGGGAAAAATTATAGAAACAGACGAGGGAGATTTCCTACAAATTCCAAGAATACCACCTCTTCCAGCGTCAAACATATATCAGGCAGATGCAAGCCTTTTAAAAAAAATCTTTGGAGAAAAGGACGAAAAGTTTATAAGAATAGGTAGACTTTTATCAGAAAAGGAGGAAGTTCCAGTTTACATAGATATAGAGCAGGTTGTGCTAAGACACCTTGCTATTCTTGCGATAACTGGGGCTGGGAAGTCAAATACAGTTTCAGTACTTCTTAAAAATCTTGTAGACCTTGGTGGTACGGCAGTTGTTTTTGACTTTCATGGTGAGTACTCAAAATCAAAAATCTCTAGAAATGGAAAAGTAGTAGTTAACCACATCAAACCTTTCATCAATCCAGCGTTTTTAAAACCAAAGGAGTTTGCAGCATTTATAGGTATCAAGCAAAACGCCCACATTCAGTATAGATACTTTAGAAAGGCCTTTGAAAATCTGATAAACAGCCTAAAAGAGGAAAAAGGGGACAACTGGCAAAACTACATTGATACCCAAACGTTTCTAGAAAGGCTCCAAGAAGAGATAGAAAAACTTGAAGAAACAGAACCGAAAGTTCGCCAAGATTCACTCTTTGAAGTTTTAAACAAACTGGAAGATACAATAACGGAGTTAGGGCATATAATAAAGCTTGGGGTACCTCCACTCATAGAAAACATAAAGCCGGGATATATAAATGTCTTTGACTTCTCAGAGTTTGACGAAGAAGTAGCGGACACCATTGCCGCTAATCTTTTAAGGTGGGGCTTAGAAGAGAGAAAGAAAGCGGTAAGACATAAAGAATCAAAGATACCGTTTCCAGTACTGTTTGTAATAGAGGAAGCTCATATATTAGCAGGAGAGAGGGTAAATACCCAGTCTAAGTACTGGATATCACGAATAGCAAGAGAGGGAAGGAAGTTTGGAATAGGTTTAACTGTTGTAACCCAAAGGCCTAAAGGATTAGACAGGGAAGTTTTATCCCAGATGAATAATATGATTATACTTAAACTTGTAGAGCCTGAAGACCAAAAACACGTACAGAGTGCAAGTGAGTCCCTGTCTGCAGAACTTATGTCTTACCTCCCATCTCTTAACCCGGGGGAGGCAATTATTCTAGGAAATATGACAAAAATACCACTTCTTGTGAAGATAGATAAAGCTCCAGAAAAAATTGAGGGAAACGATATAAAAGTGATAGATGAGTGGAAGAAAGTTTTAGAAGATGATATTTCAGTTCCAGACAACTTGGAGGATTTGCTGAATGATTTATAGGTTTAAAAATAGGGAAGAGGCAGGCTTACTGTTAGGTAAAGCTATTAAAGAAAAGTATCCTGAGTTAAACAGGTCTAACGCCGTAATCCTTGCAATACCTAGAGGAGGCGTTCCTGTTGCTTATTATGTAGCAAAGGAAACAGGAATACCTTTTTCAGTGGTAATCACAAAGAAAATCACATCTCCCAGTAATCCAGAGGCAGCCCTAGGGGCGGTTTCTGTAGACGGTAGTTTTGTGTTATCAGATATTGCAAAAGCAGTGTTTCCTATGGAAGCATTGGAAGCTTTCGCTAAAGATGCGTACATGGAAGCGCTAAGAAGGGTGGAAAAGTATCAGGTATCAAATCCAGACCTTAAAGGGAAAACAGTACTAATAGTAGACGATGGAGTTGCCACAGGCTACACCGCAATAGCATCTGCACTGTATGCAAAGAATAAAGGTGCTAGTAGAGTGATTCTCGCTGTCCCCGTCTGTCCCGTAGACAGTTTAGAACGGTTAAAGGAGTACTTTGATGATGTTATATGCCTTGAACCTGTTGACACACCTGCTTTTGCCGTAGGGGCTTTTTATGAAGATTTCCATCAGGTAGAGGATGATGAGTTTTTTAGATATATTGAAAAAGCAAAAGCTGAAGGCTTACTAGCTGAATAACAATTATTTAATACGGAGGTAATATGTCTAGGATAGAAGCTTTAAAAAAAGCCTTAGAAAAAGACCCAAACAATCAACTTGGAAACTTTGGCTTAGCAATGGAGTATTACAACCAAGGAGACTATGAAAATGCTATAAAGTACCTTGAAAAGTACTTATCTCTTCATGAGGATGAGGGAGCAGCTTACAGAACGCTAGCCCAGTGCTACGTTAACCTTGGTGATATAGAAAAGGCTATAGAGAGCTACGAGAAGGGGATAAAGCAGGCAACAAAGTTCAATCACCCAACAATGGTTCAAGAGTTTATGCAGGAAATAGAAACACTCAAGAGTATGCTTTGAAAGTAGCCATAGTTCGTTTTTCGTCTCTTGGAGATGTTATACTTGCCTCTGCAGTCCTTGAGCCACTTTATAAAGCAGGGGCAAACACCACATTTATTACCTTTAAGCCTTACGACGAGCTTTTCCAAAACGATTATCGCTTAGAAAATGTTATAGCTTTAGAAAAAAAATATTTATCAAGTATCAATGATATAAAAGATTTCGCCAAATTCCTAAAGGAATTTGATTACATACTAGACCTACACGCAAACCTCAGAAGCCGCTTGCTATCAATATTCTCTGGCGTGAAAACATTACGATACAACAAGAAATCCCTTTACAGACGTGCTTTAACAAAACCATTTTTTAAACCCTTCGCATTAAAAAAACTAAAAAACTTTAATGTTGTATCTGCATACTTAGAACCATTAAAATCTTTAGGGATAGCCATTCCTGAAAAACCAAGACCGAAGCTGATTTTCAGGAAAAATCTTGAAGTAGTAAAAGAATACAACTATATAGTACTAGGAGCAGGTGCAAGGTATAAAGGGAAGATGTACCCTTATTTCCCGCAGGTAGCAAAAATGTTAATAGAAAGAAGATTTGAAGTAATTCTTGTAGGTTCTGAGAGTGATAAAAAGCTAGATACAGGGAAATACCCAAAGGAAGTAAAAGACCTCAGAGGAAAACTGTCTCTTTTAGAAAGCTTAAGAGTAATATCCGATGCTAAACTTGTAATATCAAATGACTCTGCAATAGCCCATATGGCAAGGGCAGTGTCTACGCCTGTCCTTATGATTTACGGGGCAACACATCCAGCCTTTGGGTTTTATCCTTTTTCTTATGAAGGCAAGTATCTATTTGCAAACTTACACTGCCAACCTTGCGACTTACACGGGAAAAAAGAGTGTAAATATGGCAACTACCCCTGTTTTGAGGCAGTGACGCCTCAACAAGTTGTAGAAGAGGCTTTAAAGCTTAATCTTCAACTATCTTAACAATAACCTTTCTTGTTCTAGGTCCGTCAAACTCTGCGAAGAATATACCCTGCCACGTTCCAAGCATAAGCTTCCCATCTTTTATAGGAACAAATGTGTTTGTCCCAACGAGAATTGATTTAATGTGGGCTGCTGCATTTCCCTCAATGTGTCTATAGTTATCTTCCCAAGGCACTAGTTTTTCCAAGGTTTGCTCTATATCCCACTTTACATCTGGGTCTGCGTTCTCATTGATAAAAATCCCTGCTGTTGTGTGAGGTACGTACAAAAAGCATATGCCGTTTTTAACCCCAGACTCATCTACTATCTCTTGAACTTCGGCTGTGATGTCTTCAAAGTGGGTTCTCTTTTGGGTATAAACGTCTAGGTATCTAAGCATTACTTTCCTCCCC
>JALUFA010000068.1 GCA_027052485.1 Hydrogenothermaceae bacterium | reverse complement strand
CCATCAAGGGTTGAAAGGCTTGCCGGAATAAAAGGAAAGGTCATTCTTTCCAATGATGATGTGAAGCCTAATATAGCAGATTACGTAGTTTACTTTGAAAATGTCAAACATGAAAAAACGAAAAAACTTGGTGTTTTTGTAGAAAAAGGTAAAGATGGACTGGTTGTTAAAAAGGTTTTAAAAGATTCACTGGCTGAAAAGCTAGGTTTAAAGAAGACAGATGTTATAGTCGCCGTTGATAACCAGCCTGTAAAGGACATTTACGATTTAAAACTTGGTTTGACTTTCTTTAAGAAAGGAAGCTGCATTAAGGTAAAAAGAGAGAACAAAACTATCAACCTTTGTCTTTAACAGACCTTTTCAGCCACTCAACCTCTTCCTTTGTTAGCTTTTGAATTTGAAAAGGTTTAACGTCTTCAACAGAAACTTTTCCTACTTTTTTTCGTATCAAACGTTTAACAGGATAACCAAACTTTTTAAAGTACCGTCTTAATATCCGCTTTTTCCCGCTATGGATGATAACCTTTAGCCATGTTGATGTTGGAGTTTTCTTTTCTATCTGGAGAAAGTCGGGCTTGAAAAATCCATCCTCAAGGTGGGTTCCCTTTTTCATCTTTTGAAAATCTTTTGTGTTTACCCTTCCCTGTACCTCAACAAGATACTCTTTACTTACTTTGAACTTAGGATGGGAAAGTTTGTAAGCTAAATCTCCGTCGTTTGTTAAGATAAGAAGTCCTTCTGAGTCATAATCAAGCCTGCCTACTGGAAACACTCTTTTATCAAAATTTATCTCTTTAAACAGGTCTGTTAACGTTTTCTTTCCAAACTTATCTTTTCCAAGGGCTGTTAGGTATCCGCGGGGTTTGTATAGTTTGTAGTACAGTTTTTCTGATTTGGGTTTTAGGATTTTCCCTTCTACTTCAACTTTATCCTTTTCTGGGTTTATCTTTTTTCCCAGCTCTTTTACGACTTTGTCGTTAACCTTAACCTTTCCTGCTTCAATAAGCTCATCGGCTTTTCTTCTGGAACAGTACCCTGTTGATGCTATGAACTTGTTTAGTCGTTCCATGATTACTGCTTTTGTATCACTATAAACTTTCTTTCTGGCAGGCCTTTAAACGATAGGGAAACTGTAAAGGGTTTTAACTCCTCTTCTATCTTTTTGGCTTTCATTATTATCAGATATCCACCTTTCTTTAGGAGGTCTTTTCCCCATTTTAGAACATCAAATGTTTCCCCTGTAGCCCTGCTAACAACAATATCAAACTTTTCATCCTTTATGTTTTCCGACCTATCACACAGAACTTTGTAGTCTAAGCCTAGCTCTTTACGGAGCATCTCAAGGAATATACACTTTTTCTTGACAGCCTCTATAAGATACAGGTCTATCAAATCCTGAAAGTATATTTTTAAGGGTACTCCGGGAAAACCTCCACCTGTTCCAAGGTCTGCAATCTTTTTATCTTTAACATCGAGATTTAAGTTCTCAAAAAGCTTTACCAGCGTTAAACTATCGCAAAAGTGCTTAACGATAACTTCATCCTTCTTTCGTATTGAGGAGAGATTATGAACCTTGTTCCACTTGGAGTACAGGGTGAGGTACTTGTCAAACTGTTCTAGCTGTTTTTCGTTTAGGTGTATACCGTTAAGCTCGCAAAGCTCTTTAAGCTTTTGAATTTCTTTTTCGTTATTCATTTTAAAACTTTTTTTGTTTTTATATAAAAGATATATAGGTCTAGTTCTGCCAGTGTCAAACCAAAATTTTGGGCTATTTTCTCTAGGGCTTCCTCACACTCAAGGTAAACCTTTTTTGTTATCGTTTTTCTTGGTTTTACCAGCCCTTTTTCAAACAAAAATCGTGATATGTGTCTGTCTATTATTGCCACATCGTCAAAGCCTATATTCCTTAAAAAGTGGCTCGCCTCTTTGTATCCGTAGCCGTGGATTTCTTTAACCAGTTTTTCGCGGGCTTCTTTTCCGTTTTGCTCCTTTGCAATTTCCAGTAAAAACTGCTCCTTTTCTCTTAGTTTTACTATCCTTTCTGCCCTCTGGTAGGCAAACCTGTGTCCCATCTTTTTTATTATCTGGTACAACTCTTCCAAAGGTAAGTTGTGAAATCCTTCTATTCCAACTTCTTTTTGTATCTTAATCCCAAGTACAGCTGAAGAGTTGGCAGTTAGTATACAAAAACAGGCTTCTGAGAAGATGTCTGCATCGTAGGGCTCAATGTCTAAAAATGGCTTGAACTGAAAGGTTGTAAGGTTTTTATATTTTAGGTTTTTAAACTGACCTATCCTTTCGTCAACGTAGGGTTTTACCTCTTTTATTGCCTTTTGGATTTCTTCTTTTGCAGGTATCATTATCCATTTCCTTGTGCTAGGTTGTATCCGTTTTTAAACACTCCACTTGCATCAACAAAAAGATTGTGGATTATCTTTTGGGAAAACCTTATCTTTTTTTTGTTAAAAAGTAGTACTACCTTATCGGCATTTCCTATTGTTTGAAAGTAAACTTTCTTATTAAAGTTTAACGGTAGTGTGTCTCCTTTTTTCAGGTTGAAAATGTGTATTTTTTCATCGATGTAAGCTGAAATCCACACATTACCCTTTGCAAGAAGTCTTACGTCAGGTTTTTTTGTCGTTTTTGATAAGAATACTGGTTCACTGAGGCCAATTTTGGTGTAGTTGTAGTCAACATCTGGCAGTTTTTCGTCTGGTTGTTTGTATATAACTTTTGTTATGAAAAAAAAGAGAACTGTTAAAGAAAAGGCAAAAGCTGCCTTAACAATTGATGAATACCTTTCAAAGAGTGATTCGGGTATAGGCTCAATAGGTTCAATTTTAGGTTTTATCTCTTTTACTTGGCACTCTTTTCCGTACTCTTTAAGAATGGTTTTTAATGTTAAGTAGCTGTAAGGGTAGTTTTCTATAATGTAATCTTCGTCGTTTTCCAGTTTTCTTAAAACAAAAAGAGGAATTTTAAACTTCTGATTTAAATACTCATAGGACAGATTTTTTTCTTCCCTTAAAGCTTTAAAGGCCTCAATACACTCTAAAAGATTTTCCAAATGCTTAAAGCTCCGTTAGCTCTCCAGTTTTAATGTAGTTTACGAGAATGTTCCAAGCGTCCTTTGAAAGTTCCATTTTTTGTCCGTTTTCTTCTAGGATAACTTTAAACTCACCGTTTTCATCTTTTACAACTTCTATGTCAGGGCAACAAGAAGCAGAAGAACACAGTGTTAGTTTTTTGATTACTTCCATGGTAAAACCCTCCTAACTGTGGTTTAATTTTATTTTATCAAAAATAATATCTGCCCTGTAGGAACTTCTTACAAGCTTTCCACTGTAAACTTCTTTAAACCCAAGGGAGTATCCAATTTCTCCTAGTTCCTCAAACTCCTCATCTGTGTAGTACTTTGAAACTGGCAGATGGTTTAAAGAAGGTTGAAGGTACTGGCCGATGGTTAGAATATCGCAGTCAACCTTTCGTAGGTCTTTCATTACATCTATGATTTCTTCTTTTATTTCTCCTAAACCAACCATTATTCCAGACTTTGTTGGTGTATCAGGTGAAAGTTTTTTTACTTGTCTTAAAACTGATAGAGAGTACTCGTAGTTCCCCCTGTGTCTAACCTTTGGGTACAGGGAAGGTACAGTTTCTATGTTATGGTTTATAACGTCTGGTTTGGCATCTATAACAGTTTTCAGTGCTCCAGATTTTCCTTTAAAGTCTGGGATTAGAATTTCCACTAAGATGCTTTTGTTTAAAGCTTTTATCGCTTTTATTGTCTTGGCAAAATGGGAAGCTCCTCCATCTGATAGGTCGTCTCTATCTACCGAGGTTATCACTACGTACCTTAATCCAAGTTTTTTTACCATTTTTGCTACATTTTCAGGTTCTTTTTCGTCTAGAGGTTTAGGTTTTCCGTGGTTTACATCGCAGTACGGACAGTTTCTAGTACAAGTATCTCCCAGTATCATAAAGGTTGCAACTCCTCTGGAAAAACACTCACCTATGTTGGGACAGTTTGCCTCTTCGCAGACAGTATGTAGGGATAATTTCCTCAGTCTTTTTTTTAGAGAAAGCACCTTTGGAGATAGTGGGGATGTGATTTTTGGTTTCATGAACTACCTTTTTTTGATTATGCTATCTATCATTAATAATGAATATATCAATCTTTTAAAATAAAAGCAAAAGGAGGTATGATATGCCTTTTATAGATAGTGATGAGAAGATAAGAGATATACTTGAGACCAGTAAAAATATTGCCGTTGTCGGCATATCAAATAACCCTGCAAAGCCAAGTTATTTTGTGGCAGAAGCTTTAAAG
>JALUFA010000067.1 GCA_027052485.1 Hydrogenothermaceae bacterium | reverse complement strand
CTGATTATGGAATAACTGCTGATATTGATTTTCTTGATTATATATGGATAGAAAGTGAAGGTCAATGTCAAAATGTTGCTTTATTAGATGCTTCTGTAGATAGTGATTATGGTATTGTAGTTTCTATTGAAGATAATCTTTTAGAAATGAAAAAAAGAAGTGAACCTGATTTTGGCATAGTGTCTAGATTTGATAATGAAGAAATAGGTGATTATGGTGTTTTAGTTATTATAAATGATGATAACGCAATTTTTCAAGGCAATGTTGATTTTGGTGTAACTGTTGAAGTTGTAGATAATAATGATGTATTTTTAGAAGTATATTATTTGAAAAAACCTAAAAAAGTTTCAAATATATATGATGATATAGAATTAGATGAAATTTGGGATAATGCTATTAAGTATTATGTTACAGGTAAAGCACTACGTGATGATATGGATACTCAGAATAGAGTAGTAGGTAATGAAGAACTTCAATTTTATGATAGAGAGTTAAAAGAAGCTATAAGTGATGATATGATGGATTTTACAAGAAGTACACAATATGAATTTAGTTATAGGAGCTTTTAATGGCAACTAAAGTTATAAAGAAACAGTTAGCAGGTAAAGAAGACCTTTTAATAGGTTATGGTAAACAGAGTCAACAAAGAGTTACAGGATTTAAAGATATAACAAAGCTTAATGCGTCATTTTTTGATGGTATGTTAGCTTTGGATATAGTCCCTGATATGATGGATTTAGATGTTTCTACTATTAAAACAGGCGCTAAGGTTTATGTATTAGGTTTAGCTTATAAGGATGACGGTAAAGGTGGAGTATTTATTTGGGATGAAACTAAAGATAAGCAAACTCACGACGGCGTTAAAGTTATAGATCCTGACAAACCTTTTCCGACTGATTGGAATGATAATGCCGATTGGTTTATTCCATCTAATACAGGCACTGGTTGTTGGGTAAAAGTAGTAAATCAAAATGAAGTAAGTAGTATTATAGGAGCTTTTGATAGTGAACCCACTCAAAGACCAGACGGAACAGCTTTACAAGTAGGTGATGTTTATTATAATAGGACTGATGGTAAATGGAGAGTTTATGATGGTTCTGTTTGGGATAATCCTGACAAAGAAAGTCCTATTCAAGTAAGAGGGTCTTTTACTGGAGATGGCACTACAACAACTTTTAATGTAGTAGGCGGATTCAATCCCGCTTACGGATTAGTGTTTCTTAATGGCGTAGAAGTTACTCAAGATGTAGATATTAGTGACGGTCAAAATATTGTTTTTCAAACTGCTCCTGCTAATGGGGATATTATTACTTATGTATTTTTATCTTATTTTACTCCCGCCAATGCAGTAGATTTAAATAATAACCAAACAATATATGGAACAAAAACATTTAATACTAGCCCTGTTATTCCTGATGCAGTTAACGCAAACGAACCACTCAGCAAAGGACAACTACTAGCTGAAATTCAAGCAATTGATGGTGTAGGAAGTGGTCTAGATGCTGATTTATTAGATGGGCTTCAATCAACAGAAATTGGTATAGGTGGAAGCGGATATCAATGGGTAGATGAAACTGCCAATAGGGCTGCAGGAACAGTATATACAAATACAACAGGAAAACCAATTGCGGTACATATAGATATTTCTTCAAGCGCTGGTACAGCAGTAAAAATTTTAGTAGATGGAGTTACAGAGATATGGAGTTCATATCATGATGTGACGAATACTAGAATTGGGATAGGCAATGTAATAGTTCCTATTGGGAGTACATATGAGTTGGTAGTTACAGCAGGTACTCCGTCTATTAACCATTGGTACGAATTAAAATAAGGAGTATAAATGATTTACTATATAGATACAAATAACAAACTATTTGTGTTTGAAGATAATGTAACAGATGAAATAATACAAAGAGTTGAAAAGATACATAATACTAAACTAACAAGAATAACAGAACAAGAATATTTGCAATTAATTGCTCCAACATTGGATCAAATCAAACAAGCAAAGATATCAGAAATAAACTCAAAAGCAAAACAAGAAATTATATCAGGATTTATTTCTAATGCTTTAGGAACCACACATCTATATCAATCAAAAGAAGTAGATCAACTCAATTTAATAGGTCTTGTAAGTGCAGGACAAGACGATTATTTCAAGTGCAGCGCAGATGGGGGTTCTACATGGAAGTATAAGCTGCATACGATAGACCAATTAAAACAAGTTCTAGCAGATGGCAAAAAGAAAAAATTAGAAATACTGATAAAAGCTGGTTCTTTAAAAGAAAAAGTCATAAATGCTACAACTAAAGAAGAAGTAGAAGCAATAGTATGGTAAGGAGATATAAATGAGTAAAGCTACAGATATAGCTAATCTTGCTAACAGTATAGATGCAGATAGTTTAAATGGAAAAGTAGAAGATGCAAATGCAACTGCTAACACAATTCCTGTGAGAGATAATGATACAGCAATAATAGGAAAAAATCAATGTACCGCATGGGCAGTTGCTTCTTATGATGGCACAAATATAATAATTCATGACAGTTACAATGTCGCATCAATTACAAGAGTTGATGCTGGAAAAGGAGTTTTAACATTTTTAAATGACATGAATAACACAGACTACTTAATAGTAGGGTCAAACGATGGTTATTTAACAGTCTCATCTTATGTGCAGTATGATTCCCAAATTGGATCAAAAAGCGCTTCTTCTTTTGGGTTTAGATGCGTAGGACATGATGGGAGCGTACAAGAACTTAAAAATGCGTCAATCCTTGTATTCGGAGGTAAATAATGAAGTATTTTTATAAGCAAAATCAAGATGGCTCATTTACTTTAGGTAGCGGCTATATTGTTCCTCAAGGCTTTACAGAATACATAAAAGGACAAGAACCACTTGAGCTTAGGCAGTGGCTAGATAAGCAAAAGTTCGACAATGCGAAACAATCAAAAATAAAAGAACTTAAAGATAAAAGAGATTCTTTAGTTGATCAGATTATAGTAACTATATCTACAGGTGAATCTCTCAATGGAGATGAGGCATCTCAGACAAGGATGACAAGAGCAATATCAGCATTACCTGATGATACAACGACTATAGATTGGATTGACGCAAACAATGCTGCAGTGGTCCTAACAAAACCAAAATTGCTCGAAGCACTGACTCTTGCAGGACAAGAACAGACAAAAATATTTGCTACATATAATCAATACAGACAGCAAGTGTTAAGCGCTACTACTGTAGAAGATATCGAGGCGATAGCATGGTAAAGTTAGCGTTCTACAAGGCAAATGGGCCTAAGGCAAGAATAGACGATAAGATAATAGCTAAGTACACAAATGGCCCATATAGTCATGTAGAGATAGTTATTGGAAAAATCATGTATTCTTCTTCTCCAAGAGACGGTGGAGTAAGAAGAAGAGAACATAGATTTGATACAGCAGTATGGGACTATATCAATCTAGAGAACATAGAGATAAGTAAGATAGTTGAGTTCTACAATGTGACAAAAAGAGACAAATATGATTGGATGGGAATATTTGGTTTTATAGTTCCATTCAAGGACAGAGAGAAGGAGTGGTTCTGTTCAGAATGGTGTTCAATGGCTCTCAAAATCGCAGGGTTTAAACCTTTATGGACAAAAGATCCTGCAAAGATAAGCCCGAATAGATTATACAAGGTGGTTCAAAATGGGATTGATAGATTTTAGTCTTAGTGATGTTGGTGAAGTATTCAAAGATATTCGTGAGGCAATTACAGGCAAAGCGATAGAGGATCCGAACAAGAGAAGAGAAATAGAGTTAAAACTAGCTCAGCTAGAACAAGCTATCAATCAAGGACAGATAGAGATAAACAAAACAGAAGCCAAACATGCCAGTGTATTTGTAGCAGGATGGAGACCGTTCTTGGGATGGGTTGGTGGTTCTGCAATGGCTTATGTATTCATATTGTCTCCACTTATTGAATGGGCATGCAGTATATATGGCTTAAGTATAGAACCGCCGCAAATAGATGGCACAATGTTGTTTAATTTAGTTTTAGCGCTTTTAGGATTTGGCGGCCTAAGAACATTTGAAAAGACGAAGGGTGTACAGGATAAACATTAAAGGGCAGGTATGGATGATAGAATAGCTTCTATTGAAAAAGAATTAGCCGTGTTAGCGGCAACTCAAAGTGAAATGAAGACAGCTTTGCAAGATATAAATACTACTTTAAATAAGATGCTAAAACTTCAAACTGATACAGAAGTTTTAAGACAACGATTAGATGGGATGGATAGAGAACTTATAGAAAGCTTTAAAAGAGTACATATCAGAGTAGATAAGTTAGATGAAACTGTTAAATGGG
>JALUFA010000066.1 GCA_027052485.1 Hydrogenothermaceae bacterium | reverse complement strand
GTACATACACAAGCAGGAAAGAAAAAGAGCTATAAAGTTTGGAGAAAAACTGTTAGATAAGTTTTTACGACGTATAAACAAGAGTCTTAGTTCATTAACAGAAGAGGAAAAAAAACTGCTTACAGACAGGTTTAACCTAAAAACCTTTGAAGACCTGCTACAAAAGGTAGGAGAGGCAAAAATATCGCCTTCTAAGGTTATAAAAACCCTTTTACCGAACAAAGAAAAGGAAGTAAAGAAAAATCAGAGTAAAACATCGGGACTATCTATAGAAGTGGATGGGATAAATAACATCCTCTCAAAACTTGCAAATTGTTGTAAGCCAATACCCGGAGATGAAATTATTGGGATTATATCTAAGGGAAAAGGAATATCAATTCACCTAAAAGACTGCCCCAATATCCAGAAAATTTTAGAAAATGAGCCTGAAAAAGTTATAGATGTTGTGTGGAAAACTTCGGATAATGGATACTACACAGCTAATCTTAGAGTGATTTCTGAAGACAGACCTGGACTACTTGCAGATGTTACCACTGCAATTGCAAAGACTAACGCAAACATACAACAGGCAAATATAAAGACAAGACAGGACAGAAAGGCAATTAATGACTTTAAGATTGAGGTAAAAGATATAGAACACTTAAACAAGATTATTTCCCAGATAAAAAAAGTGAAAGGCGTTGAGTCTGTCTGTAGAGTGAAAGGCTGCAGCGGCTAGTCTTTATGTAAAAACCGGTGTTCTGTTCCTTCCATAAGGCGCTCTATGTTTGATGAGTGTTTCATTATTATAAGTAGTGAAGATATAAAAACTGCCGTTGTTAGATACATGTCCTTTTCTATATAGAAAAACACTATCCATGATAAGGATGCTGCAAAAACAGACGCTAAAGACACGTATCCAGATACTAAGAAAACCCCAAGCCACAATAGAAAAACTATGAAGGCTGTTTTTAAAGATAAGGCAAGTAAAACTCCAAATCCTGTGGCAACACCCTTCCCACCTTTAAACTTCATAAATACTGAAAAGCAGTGTCCCATAACAGCAACGACTGCAACGACTGCAACATACTTGCTATCCCAGAATATGTGCTTAGCTATGTAAACAGGGATAAAACCTTTGAGAAGGTCAAGGATTAGAACGAGAGCCCCAGCTTTTTTGCCTATCGTTCTTGTTACATTAGTAGCACCGATATTCCCACTACCTTCTTTTGTTATATCTTTACCAAAGAGTTTGCCTACTATATACCCAAAAGGGATGGATGCTAAAAGGTACGTACCAAGCAGGTATAAAATGAGAAAAAGTTCGAAACTCATCCTTTTCCTAGGGCTTTAAAGTAGTCAACGGCAGATATGTAAGCAACAAGTATAGAAAGCCATATAATAGCGTTTCCGATAAGTATCTGATGTATTGCTAAAAAGAAAATTCCAATGAGCTGTAAAGTTGTTTTCAACTTTCCTAAAAAGGAAGCAGACATCACAAAACCATTGTTAGCCATTACACTTCTTAGCCATGTGATAATAAGCTCCCTTGCGACTATCAAGAAGATTACAAAGGAGGATATGTACTGTTTTTCAACGAATGCTGCGAGGGTAGATATAGTAAAAATCTTGTCTACTGCCGGGTCTAGAAGTTCGCCGTGCTTAGTAACTTCTTTTAGTTTCCTCGCAACATAACCGTCAAAAAAGTCGGTGAGAATAACAAGGGCTACAACGACTCCAGCCCACAGGTACATATCTTTAATTATAAAAAGCATCAAAACAGGAGTTAAAAAAAGCCTAGATAAAGTGAGAAAATCGGCTATTTTAAGGCTAAATGTCACTGTCTTCATCTCTTCTCTTTTTCTTTCTCAGGTAGGTTGGTATCTCCAACTCGTCATATATTGTTTCATCTATTAAACGTTTTCTTGGCTCTCTTTCTTCAACT
The DNA here is from genome assembly GCA_027052485.1 of Hydrogenothermaceae bacterium. Lineage (GTDB taxonomy): Bacteria > Aquificota > Aquificia > Aquificales > Hydrogenothermaceae > Hydrogenothermus. The sequence continues at coordinate 2,427 of JALUFA010000066.1, read as the reverse complement.
GTTTCCTCTTCTCTTAGTTTAGTAATAGGTCTTCTCTTTAGTTTTCGCGGTTCTTCTGGTTTAGAAACTCTCTTTTCTCCTTCATCTTGTTCTAAAGCTGTTGCTACAACTGTTATTCTCATTTCGTCTTCCATTGATGGGTCAATAGACGCACCAAAGATTATGTGGGCGTCTTCGTGGGCTGACTCTTTGATTTGGGCTATCGCTTCTTCTACGTCTGCATACGCAAGGTCGGGACTGATTTCTACGTTTATAAGAAGTTTCTTAGCACCTTTTATAGAAATTCCCTCAAGGAGAGGAGAGTTTGTAGCGTAATGAACTGCATCTTCTATCTTAGTTTCACCTTTGCCACTTCCTACACCGATTAAAGCTTTACCGCCATCTTCCATTATAGTTTTAACGTCTGCAAAGTCTACGTTAATTATTCCCGGTTTATAGATAATATCTGTTATCCCCCTTACCGCTTTATAGAGTATGTCATCAACGAGTTTGAACGCTTCTGCAAAGGTAAATCTCTTTCCTGCAATAATCGCAAGTTTTTGGTTATTTATAACGAGATATGTATCTACAACGTCCTTTAGCCTATCTAAGCCTTTTAGGGCTATTTCTTTTCTCTTTGGACCTTCAAAGTCAAAGGGTATTGAAACCACGGCAACTGTTAGAATTCCCATCTCTTTTGCTGCCTGAGCTATCACAGGAGCTGCACCTGTGCCTGTTCCTCCTCCAAGACCGGCAGCTATGAAAATCATATCAGCCCCTTCCATTGCCTCTTTTATCTTGTCTAGGTTCTCTTTGGCTGCCTCTTCTCCTATCTCTGGTTTAGAACCTGCTCCAAGTCCTTTAGTAACAGTCTCTCCTATATGTATCTTGTTTGGTACAGGTAGCATGTTAAGGTGTTGAAGATCTGTATTTACTATGTATAGTTCTACATCTTTCATTCCTTCCTGATACATTCTGGCGACAGCATTACTTCCACCGCCACCAACACCAAAAACCTTTATTCTTGATGGGCTTGTAGCTTCCATATTATAATCTTTAATCTCTTCCATCTTAGCTACCTCATGTTAAAAAATCTTTTTAAGTTTTGAGAAAAAGTCTTTTAGCGGTTTTAAAATGTCTGATTCTGCGTCTTCCGACACCTGTAAAGGCTCTTTATTCATAGCAATACTTTTTTTAAACTGTATTATACCTACAGATGTAGCATACTCGGGTGCATTTATCTTATCACTGAAACCTTTGTAATCTTTTGGTTTTCCAATTCTGACGTCTTGGTCGAAAACGTACTCTGCCAGTTCTTTTATGTAAGGAGTGTTTGCTACGCCTCCTGTTAACACGATTCCGCCGTTTATTTTGTTGTAGAGCTCTGGATAGTTTTCTTCAAGGTCATCTTTTACAATTCTAAGGATTTCTTCAAGTCTAAGCTCTATTGTTTCAACCAAATCCTTTTTGCTTATGGTTATCGGTTCATCGCTTCCAATAGGGTAGATATCTATGTACTCTTCGTCTGATATAGCCTCTGTGATTGCTAAACCATGTTCTACTTTTAGTTTTTCTGCTTCTGATTTGGGTATTTTAAAGCGATGGGCTATATCTAAAGTTATTCTCTGTCCTCCGATTGGAATAGACTTTGTGTGCTCGAAACTTCCATCTTTTAAGACTGCTACATCTGTTGTTCCACCACCAATGTCTAAAACGAGAACTCCCATATCTTTTTCTTCTGGATATAAAACCGATGTAGCCGATGCTACTGGGTTTGCCACAAAGTCTATAACTTTTATACCGCTAGCCTCTACCACTCTTTTAAGATTTGACAGAGCATTTACTTTATTAAGTACAATGTGAAACTCACCTTCAAGTTTTGAACCAATAAATCCTGTAGGGTCTAAAACTATGTCCTCATCATCAAGGATAAAACGTTTTGGTATTACGTGAATAATCTTTTGATCGTCTCTATTTAGCCTTTCGTATATTTTTTGGGTAAGGATAGTGATGTCTGCGTTATCTATCTCTTTTTGATTAGTTCCAAAGGTTAAAAAATCAGCTTCGTTTTGTGAGGACAGATGAGGGCCTGCTACGTTTATTATAGCGCTGGATATCCTAACTCCTGAGGTTGTTTCTGCACCTTCAACGGCTCTTTTGATACTGCGGATAACCTCATTTGGTTTTGTTATTAATCCCCTATCCATTCCCTCTGTTGCAGCTTCACCATATCCAACAATTGTAACCTCTCCGTAGTTGTCTACATCCCCAACGAGAGCTACCGTTTTGCTGGTACCTATATCTAAAGCCACTATTATGTTGTTCTTTTTCATCCTTTATCTCCTTGACACAACCATTGAGTCAAAACAAAAGTTCATATATTTGTAATCTTGAATTTTCACTTTATTAGCTAGTGTGTTAAACTTTTTTAACCCCTCTTGTAATTTA
>JALUFA010000065.1 GCA_027052485.1 Hydrogenothermaceae bacterium | reverse complement strand
GGCTTTTATACTATAATAACTGTATGAGAAACGAGCTTTTATACAAACTACACATCCTAAAAAAGAAACTCCAAACATCCCTCCCAGATATAGACGAAGGACACCTAAAACAACAGGCGTATAACAATTGGAACTCTTACACTCCCCGCTCTAAATCAGTTTTTGCCATAGCTGAAGATGGTTCAGTAAATAAGAAAAAGTATTTAGGTTTTTATCTATTTTCGGTATGTGGATACTCCTATGGAGATGATGGAAAATCTCCCTATGAGGCTACTGTAGGAGAGATTGGAATATCGGTTATCAAAAACACAGAGAGGGTTGATAGCTACTTTAAACTTTTAATGTACCTTTCTGAACTCAAAGCTCTGCTTAAACTTGCAAAAAGAGTTAAACCTCAGGTTTTACTGATAGATGGGACATTAACCTCCAAGTTTATCATTCCTGCTCCAAAAACAGGCTGGTTTACAAAAAAAGAGTTTTCAGGAAGATTAGCTGAACTTTCGGGAGAGCTTATTCCCCTACTAAAAAAGATTTTATACGACCACGATGTAGCCGCTTTTTCAGAGGATATTGAAAAACAGGTTGTAAACCTGGCAGAGAAAGGTTTAAATGTAAAACCGACAAAGGATATAGTTGAGGCTTTCCTGTCAAAGCTTGCATACTTTGAGTACTTCTTACTTTTATACGACCTGTTCTACAGTTTAGACTGGCATCCTATCATTATAGGTGTAGCAAAAACCTCAAGTGATACAGAGATTTTTAAAGCATCTATTCCCGACATATCCGTTTTTTATAAATTTATAGAAGATACAGGATACAGTAAGCCGCTAACTGTAGCTTTTGAAAGTAAAGCAAAATCTCTATCTCAAGAGTGGGAGTTTTCACAGGTCTTTGAAAAAAGAGAAAAAGAAAAAGCAAATGCTTTACGGGATGTTAGTATAAAGTTTTTCTATGCCAGATATGACGATGCAAAGAATATCTCGCTTTTAGAGGTTTATGAAGACCCAGAAAACCCATCTGTAAAACCAGAAGAGATACTTGACTATCTAAATTATCTTTCTGTAAACGGCTATCCATTTTTCCTTATAAAGGCAGATAGGGAAGCCCGTATAACAAACAAAGATATGGAGCTTATAGAGTCTATACTTGGTCTACAGAGGGAGCTAAAGGGTAGAGAACAACTTCTGTGATAGATTTTAAGCTGTTAAATAGGCAAAAGATTTTACTACTTTTAAGTGTTAGTTTTTTCATCTTGTTTGCTCTTGTACCAACCTTCCAAAGGTCAAATCCCAAAAGCCTTAAGCTAAACATCAATAAGGCTAGCTACTACCAACTTTTAGATATACCTTATATAGGTAAGAAGACAGCAAAAGAGATTTTACGACTTAGAAAAGAAAAAGGTAGATTTTCCTCTATTGAAGAGCTTAAATCTGTGAGAAATTATAAAAAATTTAAGCAGTACATAAAGGTGGAGTAGTATGCTACTTGAAAACATGTCTTATAAAGAGGTTGAAATCTATCTTCAAGAAAAAGATACTGTTTTAGTCCCTATAGGTTCAGTGGAGCAGCACAGCCCTTACGGCTTAATAGGTACCGATTTTATCACGGCCGAGGCTGTCGCAAGGGAAGTTGGAAAAAGACTGGATTTACTTGTAGCCCCTACCCTTCCCTATGGAATGTCCCAGCACCATATGGGATTTAAGGGGAGTATCACCCTTTCTCCTCAAACGTACATTTCTGTTATTAAAGGTATTACTACATCCTTTTTAGAACATGGATTTCAAAGGATTATATACATTAACGGTCATGGAGGAAACATTAATCCTACCAAGGTTGCTTTCGATCAGTTAAAGTACGAAGGGAACAGAGGAATTTATCAGATAATCTCGTGGTTCTTACTAGAAGACGTTTTAACATTAGCAAAGGAACTTTTTCAAGACCTGGAAGGACACCACGCAACACCTTCCGAGGTATCTATAACAAAATTTTTACGACCAGAGGCCTTTGAGGGAAAATCAACTCAACCAAAGAAAGTTGAAAAGCCCCAATACTACTGGCCTTTAAATAAAGATGAGTTTAAAAAACTATTTCCAGATGGAAGGATGGAGTCAGCACCGTGGCTAGCAACAGAAAAGTATGGAAAGTTAATACTGGAAGAGGCAGTAAGGGCAACTATAAATGAGGTAAGAAATATCTTAAAGATGGAGGTGGTGTAGGATGAAAAAGTTTTTACCGCTTGTTCTTTCTGTTGGAGTAGCTTTTCATATAGGTTGTACCACAAAAAAACCTGAAATTACTATAACAGATGAACCTAAAGTCTCACAGATAGGGCAAAAAGTCTCAATGACCCTCCTAAAAAGACTAAAAGGTGAACTTTTAAAATCTTTACAGAAGCCTCCTTATGAAGCTATAGATGTGTGTCATGAAAAAGCTTTAAAGATTACAAAACAAGTAGAGGAAGAGTTCGACCATGGGATAAAAGTAAAAAGGACAAGCTTAAAGTACAGAAATCCTAAAAACAAACCAGATGAAATTGATAAACAGATACTAACGTACCTAGAAAAGCTAAACAAACAAGGAAAACTGCCTCAAGAGCTGGTTGTTAAAGTAAACGAAGGTGGAAAATCCTACTACAGATACTATAAGCCGTTGAAGATAAAACCTCTCTGTCTTATGTGTCATGGAGACCCAAAACTGATGGATAAAAAGCTCTTGGCAAAAATTAAAAAGTACTATCCAAATGATAGGGCAGTTGGATATAAAGTTGGAGATTTAAGAGGGGTTGTTGAAGTTCAAATTCCAGCTAATATTGTTAAGTAGGGGGAGAAACTCCCCCGAAAAGATATATATGAAATGTTAGCAGTCGCCTTCTTCTACTACTTCAGTGATTAATGAACCAGAAGGGCACTCTTCAGTAACTTCAAGAACTCTTTCGCAGATGTCTTTTCCGATTTCGCAACAATCTAAAACTGCTCCATCTCCACCTACTTCTTCTTTAACTGCAGCGATTCCATCGCCAGCATCTTCGTAAACTTCTGGTACTTCATCGTAGCAGAGAGCACATGCAGTGCAAAGGTCTTGGTCAACTTGTACTTTAATTTTCATATTGTATTACCTCCTAGAGTTGGTGTATAAATGTGGAGAATAGTATAAGCTAATATTCTTATTTTTTCAATCAATTTTATAACAACGTTTGATTTTTAAGACAAAAGTAGGTGAAAATGGGAACAGTAAAAGGTATCTACATTCACATTCCGTTTTGTTCTGTGAAGTGTCCGTACTGCGATTTTACCTCTATAACCGATAACAGCCCTAAGCTGATAGATAAATACGTCCAGTCTGTAATAAGAGAACTTTCTCTATATAAGGACAGGTTTGATTTTGAGATAGAAACAATCTACTTTGGAGGAGGCACTCCAACGGCAATAAATCCCGAATATCTAGTTTCTATAATAGAGTTTATAAACAAAAACTTTAACGTTCTGTCTTCTCCAGAAATAACTGTAGAAGCAAATCCTAATACTTACAGATACAATCAGCTTAAACTGCTAAAAGATGTAGGAGTAAACCGCTTAAGCATAGGAAACCAGACATTTAATGAAAAGTTTCTTATCTCTCTAGGGAGAAACCACACCCCTAAAGACACCTATGAGATGCTTAATGCTGCTTTAAAGGCAGGTATAACCAATATCAACCTAGACCTAATCTATGGTATAGAAGGACAAACTTTGCAAGACCTTCAGCAGGACTTAGATATCTATACATCCTTACCTATCACCCATATTTCAGCCTACATGTTAACGGCGTACGAGGATACACCCCTTGGTTCAAAAGTTTTAGACGGTAAGTACAACCTCCCTGATGAAACCACAACAACAAAGATGTTTTTTATGATAGACGAGCATCTAAACAGTAAAGGTTTTAAACGGTATGAACTGTCAAACTGGGGTAAAGAAGGTTTTTGGTGCAAACACAACCAGTTTTACTGGGAAGATGTAGAGTTTTTAGGTGTTGGTCTTTCTGCATGGTCTTACGTTAATGATAAACGTTTTGGAAACACAAAAAATCTGTACGAGTATATAGAAAAACTACAAAATGATAAACTTCCCGTCATTTTTGAAGAGAGATTAACCCCTGAAGATAAACTATTTGAAAGAATAATGCTAGGCCTTAGAACTGTTAAAGGCGTGCCTACAGATTTAATCTCTAACAAACAGTATCTAAAAAACTTAATAGAAGCAAAGTTTGGCTTTATAAAAGATGGGAATTTTGTTCTCTCTCCCAGAGGACTGATGGTGATTAACGAGATTGTTTCAAAGTTGGTTAGTTAGCATTAACCTTTTTCACAAAATTTTCACAACGGCTATTTATAATAATAATCGTATTCAGGAAAGCCTAGCCGATGTG
>JALUFA010000064.1 GCA_027052485.1 Hydrogenothermaceae bacterium | reverse complement strand
GTTTTTAAACAACTATAAAGATAAAATTGAGTCTGCTGTAATTTTAACACCTAACTTAAAGCCTGAAGAGTTTTACAGAGTGATAGCTGATGAGTTTGGTTTGGTTTTAAAGGATTTTTCAAAAAGTTCATTTTTAGAGAAATTCAAAAATTTCCTGATAGAAAAAAATAGAGAAGGGAAAAAAGTAGTAATAATTGTAGATGAAGCCCAAAATATGCCTATTGAGACTATTGAAGAACTTAGAACTCTATCAAATCTTGAAACAGAGTCAGAAAAACTAGTGCAGATAGTTTTATCCGGTCAGCCTGAGCTGGATGAAAAATTGAGACTTCCCCAGTTGAGACAACTACTTCAAAGGATTGCTAACAAGATAAAACTTTCACCTTTAGAATTTAGTGATGCGAAAAAGTACATAATCCATAGACTCAATTTAGCAGGTGGGACTGATATAATCAATTTTTCAGATAAAGCTATAAAAATCATATATAAGAACTCAAAGGGTATACCAAGGCTAATAAATATTATCTCTTCTAGAGCTCTTATGGCAGCTTACCTAGAAAATAGCTTTGATATAAGACCCCATCATGTAGATATAGCTATTGACACAATTGATCCAGAAATTTTAGAAAAGAGAGATTTCTCGCGGAAAATCAAAATTGGAATTATTCTTTTTCTTTTAATTTTAAATTTGGCTATATTTATCTACCTTTTATACCTCACTTTTTACTTCAAATAGTTCTTCAGTAATTGGCCCGTACGGTAGCCTATTTACAAACTGTTTAACAATTGGGTCATCGCTCTGCTTTATCTCTTCAGGAGTTCCTATAGCGTAAATTTTCCCCTTATGAATAAGGGCTATACGGTCTGCAATACTAAAAGCACTATCCAAATCATGGGTAACGACTATAGATGTAACGCCAAGTTCCTTCCTAAGTTTTAATATTAGCTGGTCTATTATGGCACTCATTACAGGATCTAGCCCAGATGTTGGTTCATCGTAAAGCACAATTTCTGGATTAGTGGCAATAGCCCTTGCTAAAGATGCTCTCTTTCGCATACCTCCAGAAAGCTGGGAAGGGTAAAGCTCCTCTGTTCCTGCCATTCCAACCATGGCTAGCTTTTCTTTTGCTATTTTGTAAACTTCTTCTGGTTTTATATCTGTGTTTTCTAAGTAGTAAAAACCAACGTTTTCCCAAACTTTTAAAAAGTCAAATAAAGCTCCTTCCTGAAATAAGTACCCCATTTTCTTTCTTATTTCGATAAGCTTATCCTCAGGTAAGGATGTTATATCTATACCATCTATATAGATTTTCCCAGATGTAGGTTTTTGAAGGCCTATTATATGTTTTAAGGTTGTGGATTTACCACTTCCACTTCCCCCCATCAAAACAAATATTTCTTTCTCATACACTTCAAATGAAATACCTTTTAAAATTAGTCGATTTCCAAACTTTTTTACTAAATTCTCAACTTTTATCTTAACTTTTCTCATAGCTCTATCTTTACAGTATCTCCAACTTTAAGGTTTAGTTTATCTTTTGCGCTGTTTTCCTTTAAGAAAACCTCATAAAATCCAAAACTTCCCTTTATCAAGGATGGTTTTTCACTGTTTCCTTCCTGAAAGTTCTTAGCTATTTTTTCTATTCGAATATCATTAATCCAAGCTCTTTTTATGCTTGTGGGTAGTTTTTTTATATTTGTTATGGCATTTCCAAACTTGTCAAACATGATTATCTGTCCTACTATCTGGTTTTCACTTTCTTTAACCGGAGGTAGCTCTAGTTTTTTTATTTTATTTATTTTTTTTCCTAAAAGGTCTAAATCTACCCCACGGGATATGTATGCTGCTACAGGAGCAAAGATATCTCTACCATGAAAAGTGTTGTTATCGGCTTTTAGAAAAAACTTCGGATTTTCTACAGAGATTATCTTTTCAACATCTTCACCTTCCAAAGCCAAACTTAAAACTCCGTTGTCTGGAGCCACAAATATATAGTTTTTTGTTTTAACAACTATAGCCTTCCTATCTGAACCCACCCCAGGGTCAACCACAACGACAAAAATTGTGTACTTTGGAAAGTACCTGTAAGAGGAATTGAGTATTAAAGCTCCCTCAAGGATGTTAAAGGAAGAAACCCCGTGGGATATATCGATTATATCCACACTGGGATTTATACTTTTTATTACACCTTTTAAAGTTCCAACGAAACCGTCTTTATAACCAAAGTCGGTTAACAGTGCTATAAGCATTTACTTTGTAAAATCTGGTTTTTCTTTTTCGTACTTTTTATCTAGAAACTGCAAAAACTGCTGGGTTTTGTCTAAATTTTCTTTTCCTGATAAAACCGCTTGTTTGTCTATAACAAGCTGATATCCGTTTTTCTTTGCAAACCCATCAACAGCTTTTTTTATGAAGTTCGCAAAGTTTGCTACCAGCTTTTGCTGGAGTGCTTGAAGTTCCTTTTGCTTTTGCATAGCCTCCATCTGCAACTGCTGCATAGCTTTTGGGTCGTTTTTGTTTATAAGGTCTGATTTAGACTGAATTTCTGCTTTTGCCTCTTCTGCTTTTTTTTGCAGAATTGACTTAATATCAAGCCCTGCTTTAGACTGAGTAAAAATTTTTTGCATGTCTATGTATACAACTTTCTCAGCTGCATAACTGATAGACACAAATAAAAGTAGTACCGCTAAAAAAAACTTTCTCATAAAGATTCCCTCCTGTAGTTTTGAGTTATTTTAACATAAGGTCTTCAATCAGTTTTGCTGCCCTTTTGATAGCTCCTCTTTCTCCAAGCTGACCTTTTATAATTTTTAAATCCTCTTTTATCTGGTGGTACTTTTTATGACTATCTAGAACATCTATTGTGTAATTAGCCAGGGAGACAGGATTGCAATCCTCTTGGAGAAACTCCTTTATAACTTCCCTTCCTGCAATAATATTTGGAAGTCCTAAAAAATCTATTGAAACAAGTCTCTTCCCAATAAAAAAAGTTAAAGGAGAAACCTTATAAACCAGAGCAAAAGGATTTCCTATAATAGCTGCTTCTAAAGTAGCCGTTCCTGAGGCTATCAGCGAAAAAAACGCCTTATCCATAACTTCATGGGATATATTGGGGATATCTTGTTGGGATACAATCCTTACAGGAACAAAACTTTTATTAGCTATTTCTAGAGCGATGTTTTTTACATTTTCCGTTACAGGAATAACAGTTTCCAACTGAGGATAAACTCTTTTTACTAACTCTGCAGTTTTAAGTAGTATAGGTAGTAATGTTTTTACCTCACTTTCTCTGCTTCCGGGAAACAGCCCCAAGATTTTTTTGTTTTTTGGGATATCCAAAATTTCCTTTAGTTGCTCTTCTGAATAAGAAACCTCAATAATATCTAAAAGAGGATGCCCTGCATACTGAACCTGCCCTTTATGTTTCTCGTAGGATTTGTAAAGCTCCTTCTCAAAAGGAAAGATGATAATAATCAGGTCTGAGTATTCAACGATTTTTTTTATCCTAGATTTTCCCCAAGCCCAAACCTGAGGAGGTATGAAGTAAACAGTCTTTTTTCCAAGTTTTTTTGCTTCTCTGAGTAGTTTTAAATTAAAGCCGGGGAAATCTATAGCAATAACTAAGTCTGTATTTTTAATTTCTTGTAAAGATTGATTGAAAACCTGTTTAATTTTTCTATACTTAGGCAAAGCTTCAGTTAATCCAACTACTGAAATATCGCTTATGTTCGCTACAGACTTTACATTTTTTTTGTTTAGCCTGGGCCCAACAATACCACTCCACTGAAAATCAGGTAAATTTTCTATAAGCTTGGCAGCGTACATATCCCCAGAAACTTCTCCTACGCTAATAAAGGCTTTCTTCAAGAATTCCTCGCCAACTTTACACCTTTTAGATAAAATATAACACACAGTTTTCCGAAAATAAGTTAATGAAATTAACTAAGGGGGTTATTGATGGCAACCCAAACTAGACCAACTCCAAAAAATGTTGAAACACCATTAAAGATAGATGAGCTTTTTTTCTCAAAAACTGACTTAAAAGGCATCATTCTAGATGGGAACGAGGTTTTTTATCGTATATCTAAGTACTCCAGAGATGAAATGATAGGCAAGCCCCACAACATCGTTAGACATCCTGATATGCCTAGAGTAGTTTTTAAGCTTTTATGGGAATATATACAAAATGATAGGCCTTTTGCAGGTTATATAAAAAATCTTGCTAAAGATGGTTCTTATTACTGGGTTTTTGCTGTAGTGGTACCTATCTATAATGAAAATGGCGAAAAAGAAAAATACCTCTCTATAAGAATAAAACCAACCTCTAAACTCTTTCCAGTAATAAAAGAACTTTACAAAAAACTGAAAAAAATAGAGGAAGAGACCGGAAGCATAGAGGAAGCAGAAAGAGAATTAATGGAATCTCTTAAAGCCATGGGATACCAAGACTACT
>JALUFA010000063.1 GCA_027052485.1 Hydrogenothermaceae bacterium | reverse complement strand
GAAGTTATCCCCGCAAGTAAAAAGGCTTTAAATCTTTCTGAAAAAAGTTTCAAAATGGGAGTAATGTCTTTTTTTGAACTATCAAATGTTAGAAAACAGTACTTTGAAACTTTGCTTTACAAAATAGACCTACTCCAAGAAGCACATTCTCTATATAGCCAGTACATAAAAATAGGAGGTTTAAGATGAGAGTTTTACTAGTATTAATACTACTGATAAACTTTGCTTTTGCCGAGGAGGAAGAAAAACTAAATAAAGTTAAAATTCCTAAGGAAGTACTACAGTCCCTTGACATAAAGGTTGAAAAGGTAAAAAAACAATCAATTGAGTTTCTTAAAAAGTATCCATCTATCGTAAAAGACGACCTTACGCTATCTCAGGCGATTTACTCTCCTGTAGAAGGTTTAGTAAAAAAACTTTTTGTAAAAGAAGGAGATAAAGTTAAAAAAGGGCAAAAAGTAGCTTTAATTTATTCACCGGAGATTACAAAGCTTCTTTCCAAAATCTACCTTGCTAAGGTAAATCTTGAAAATGCTAAAAGAATATTTGAAAGAGAAAAACAGCTATATGAAAAAAGGATAATTCCATACACAAGGTACTTTTCAGCCCTAACGAACTATGAAATGGCAAAAGGGAAACTTGAAGCGCTTAATAAATCCCTTAAGGCTTACGGAGAAATAAAAAACGGCCTAGTTATTTTAAGGTCTGGTCTAGATGGATACGTTGCAAAACAGGATGTAATACTTGGAGATAGTGTAGGGACAGATAGAAGACTGTTTAAAATCCACGCCCACAACCGACTTTGGGTTATTGCCTTTGCTCCTGTAGAAGACCTAAAACTCTTTTCAAAAGGAGAAAAAGTAGAAGTTATCTCACCTCTTGGTATAACCTATGGTACTGTTGACTTTATAAGCCATGCAGTAGACCCAAAAACAAAGAGAAATCCTGTTCGGATTATTGCAAATAACGATAAAGACATTCTAAAACCAAATATGTTTGTTGATACCATTCTAAAAAGAAAACTTCCAAAAGGTATATATATTCCAGCTTCAGCAGTTGTTTATCAAGATAACGAAACACTAGTGTTTGTAAAAGATAATGGATACTTCTATCCAGTAAGAGTAAAGCTTGGAAAAAGATATGGAAAGTACTTTCAGGTTTTAAATGGTCTAAAGGAAGGAGATGAAGTTGTTGTCAAAGGTGCTATCTACCTGAAAGCAAAGTTTTTTGGAGAAGCTGAAGAGTAATGGAGGTAAAAACATGATAGAAAAAGTTCTTCAATATAGATTGATAGTACTTTTTGCACTTATAGGTTTGCTTGCTTACGGGTATTACTCATACAAAACAATACCTGTTGACACATTCCCAGACCCAACACCCCTACAGGTAAATATCTTCACAGAAGCTCCCGGATACTCTGCGGAAGAAGTAGAAGCCCTAATAACCAAAAAAGTCGAAACTGTGATGTCAGGTCTTAAGGATGTGGAGAAGGTGCGTAGTGAGAGTATTCCCGGTCTTTCCTATGTGAGTGTCTTTTTTAAGGATGGAACTGACATTTACTTTGATAGAAGGCTGGTTATGGAAAAACTGCCTGAAGCAAAGAGCAAACTGCCTAAAGGTATAACTCCGATTATGGGACCGAACTCTAGCGGTCTAGGAAACGTCTTGCTGTATGCCCTTGTAGATACCACAGGAAAGTACTCATTAACAGACTTGAAAACTATACAGGAGTGGACTGTAAGACCTCTACTAAAAGCGATAAATGGTGTTGAAGAAATCGTCCAGTGGGGACCAGAGAAAGCTTACTTAGTCAAACCTTATCTAAATAAACTATTAAAGTACAACCTTACTTTAGATGATGTTTTTGAAGCGATTGATAGAAACGGAGGTTTAGCCGGTGGAGGTTATACAAAAACAGATGAGGGGGACCTGGTAATAAGAACAGTTGCAAGCATTAAAAACATAAAACAGATAGAGAACATACCGGTAAAGTTTGATAACGGCCAAGTTGTAAGGGTAAAAGATGTTGCAAAAGTTATTGAAGGTGAGGTACCCCAGAGAAGAGGAGCTTTTACCCTCAATGGTAAGGAAGTTCAGGGGAACATTGTTCTTAAAAGAATTGATGCAAACACAAAAGAATTAGTAGAAAAATTAAAGGCTGAGATTAAAAGGATTAACGAAGAGGTTCTACCAAAGGGAGTTAAGATAAAGCTACTTTACGACCAATCTTATCTAACAGATAAAGCTCTATCTACGATACAAAAAGCCCTACTGGAAGGTATTATCTTAGTTTCTGTAGCTATGATTTTGTATTTAGGTAATATTCGGGCAGCTGTATTAGTAATTCTGTCTATCCCGTTTACTTTACTGATATCTTTTATTTTGATGAAACAGTTTGGTATAACTGCAAACCTTATGTCTTTAGGGGGGCTTGCAATTGGTCTTGGGCTGTTTGCCGACGCAACAGTAGTTGTTATAGAAAACATATTCCGTCATTTATCCCATAATAAGGAGATTGTAGAAGATAAGCTTTCTAAGCTTGAGATAATAAAACTCTCAGTTCAGGAGATTTTAAAACCTGTTATCTTTGCAGTCCTCATTATTATGGTAGTGTTTTTACCAATATTTAGTTTTGAGTCAGTTGAAGGTAAGTACTTTAAGCCTCTAGCCATTACTATTATTTTAGCTCTGGCATCTTCGTTGGTTGTGGCAATCGTAGCTATGCCTGTTTTGGCCTACTACGTTTTAAAACCAGGAAAAGAAAAAACATTGCTTATATCAATTATTGAAAATACTTATCTAAAGTTGTTAAAACTTGCAATGAGATTTGGTGTGGTCTTATTCTTGGCAACTATTATTCTATTTGCTGGAAGTTTGTATCTCTTTACCAAGATTGGGACGGAGTTTACTCCAGAGTTAGATGAAGGGGCTGTTTTAGTTGAAACGTATCTTGACCCTAACATTTCCCTAGATGAGAGTAAAAAGGTTGCAAAGTTTATAGAAGATAAGGCAAAGGAGTTTGATGTAGTCAAATCTGCTTTTACCACTATTGGTAGGGCAGAAAAAGGAGAAGTTCAGGATGTTAACTATATGGAAACGTGGATAATACTAAAACCTTACAAAGAGTGGAAAAGATTTAAATCTAGAAAAGAGTTTGAAAAAGCATTAAGGAAAAAGTTGGGAGATTTACCTACGGCAGGGCTTATCTTTACCCAGCCTATAGCAATGAGGATTGAGGAGCTGCTATCAGGAGTAAAAGCCGATGTGGCGGTAAAGATTTTTGGAGATGATTTGGAAAAAATAAATCAGATAGCGTATAAGGTAGAAGATGTTATAAAAGATATTCCCGGAGCAGAAGATGTGGAAACAGAAGCACAAACAGGAAAGCTCCAGCTTCAAATAATCCCAAAGTATGAAACTTTATATAAATACGGTTTTACTGTAGATGACCTTTTGAGGTTTGTAGGTAAATACGTAGCCGGAACAAAGGCAAATGAGCTAAGAAAAGGATTAATCAGTTTCCCAATATTTGTAAAGGTTCCTGATAAGTATCTAAACGATATAGAAGTTATAAAAAACATACCGTTTTATAAAAAAGATGATGGAACACTCCTTCGTTTAAAGGATGTTGCTAAAGTGCAGATAGTTCCCGGATTTTTTAAAATCAGGCATGAAAATGGCTTAAGATATGCACTAGTACAGATGAACGTTGAAGGTAGAGACTTGGGAAGTTTTATAAAAGAAGTACAGGAGAAATTGCACCAAGAAATTAAACTGCCAGAAGGGTACTTTATAAGATTTGCAGGACAGTTTGAAAATCAGGAAAGGGCAATGAAAAAACTTGCGATTGTCGTACCTATTGCAATACTTCTAATCTTTCTTCTGTTATACATAAACTACAACTCTTTTATTGATGCACTAATCATTATGCTTAATGTACCTTTTGCCACTATTGGAGGTATACTAGCACTGTACTTTTCAGGATTTAATCTATCTGTACCTGCTGCTATTGGATTTATTGCAGTTTTTGGTATAGCAACTCTTAACGGTGTTGTTCTTGTTTCTTACATAAAACAGATGCTAGAGGAAGGATTTGAAATTGAAGAAGCGATACAAAAAGCAGCTAAACTTAGGCTCAGACCGATTTTGATAACGGCTACGGCTGCTTCATTAGGGTTGGTTCCTATATTATTTACCAATGATATAGGTTCAGAAATTCAAAAGCCCATTGCTATTGTAGTTATCGGGGGAATATTTACATCTACATTTTTAACGTTAGTTTTACTGCCTGCAGTTTACAGATTTGTCTATAAAAAATTATATAGCTAGCCTGAAGCCCCTTTTAGGGGGCTTTCCTTTAAAAGATTCCTTTCTATCCCATATAGTTCAGATAAAACGACGAAAAAAAATCTTTATTTAAAGACTGGTAAAACTTTCTATCCCATATAGTTCAGATAAAACCCGTTAACATAATAT
>JALUFA010000062.1 GCA_027052485.1 Hydrogenothermaceae bacterium | reverse complement strand
ATACATTAGAAACAAAATCTAAAAGATTTTTATCAACTTTATCTTGAAACAGTACAAGCCAGTTTCGAAACTCTTCTTTGGAGATTTCATCGATTTTATATCTTGCGTATAAAGTTTTTAAATCGTTTTCTGGAGAAGTTGTTTTTTCTACGGTAAGGAATCCATCATAATCTCCAGTCCAGAAAAGATAGTCAGGTATTAGATTTGGATGTTCTTGTACTAAAGTCTCCAAAAGTTCTTTTTTGTCTAAACTTCTATCATACATAGAAAATAATTTCTTTAGAAATTTTTCTAGAGCTGCTTCAAATGTTTCTTTGTCAGTGTTTATATCATTTCCTATCAGTTTTATTGTATCCACAAAAGTTTCAACATCAAAGTACTGGAAGACAAGCTCAGGCTCTAAATTCTCAAGTCCTATAAGCCAGACTACAGCTTCCAGTTTTTCAACTTCTGGAACTTCTCTATCTTTTGCCTCTTGTAAGACCTGCCTTTGTACCTCTTCCTGCCTAACATAATCTTTTCTGTTTTCTGATAAAAACTCATCATCAATAGCAAGCTCAATTAAAAACATTTCTTCATTTTTATTCTTTAGTGTGTTTGCAACAAGCTTCTTTGCTTTTACATAGGATTTGGCTTTTTCCGGCTTGAGTAAAGAAAGGTTCTGCTTTTCTCCTGTGTAAAACTCGTAAACTCCGTTAAACAAAAACTGAAGCAGTAAGTTTAAGGTATCCTTATCAACTGTAAGCTCTTTATCCTTTGAAACCAATATTTCATCAATAGGGATAACTTCCTCATAGAGGGCTTTATCTAAAAGCAAAAATAAGAAGTAATCAAAAACAGATAGATAGTAAGAAACTCCCTCTGAGGCTAGTTTTCCATCTGAAAAAATCTCAAATAAAACTTTATGTTTTTTTTCAGGGTTTAACTCAAAAACCTTTTCTCTAAGGAAAGGATAAAGGTCAAAGTCAGTGATAATTGCATTTCGTTTAGGTATTTTTCTTCCGTCAACTGTAAAGTACAGAGGAGATGGAGAGGGGATTCTCTCGTTTAAAACGTCTGTAAACAGTAAAAAAAGAACCTTTAAGACAGAATGTTCCGAAAGCTCTATTCCAAGTTTTGAAAAAACATCATCAACCAGCTCTCTAATCTGCCACTTAGAGAGTTTATTTTTGTTTATTAGGTTATTTATGTATCTAGTAATCTCTTTTTTAGCTTCTAAGAAGTTTTCTTCATTTAAAAGCTTTTCTAAGGAGTTATACTGGTTTTCTAACTCTTTCAAGAACTTTATAACGTCAAAAGTTATCTGCTCCATACTTTATAACCTTTCTAATCCTATCATCACGAACTTATATACAAAGTATAAAATCGTTAAAAAGAAGCCAGCAGTTAGGGAGACTAGAAACTTAGTCCAAAATCCTGTTTTTTTCTCTTTATCTAAAAACGTCCATACACTAAATATCAAAACTGAAAAGGTTATAATCATACCTATTAGAAGGAGAATGTTATCACTGAACCATTCTCCAACTGTCGGTAAACGTTCTGGGGCTAATCCTGGTGTTTTTTGCATCTTACTTCACCCAAACGTACTCTGTTCTTTCTGGACCTGTTGAAAGCATAACAACTGGGGTCTGGGTCTCTTCTTCTATTGTATCAATAAAGTTCCAAACTTCCTTTGGGATATCCTCTTTTTTCTTTATTCCTTTGGTAGATTTATCCCATCCTTTTAGGGTTTTGTAGACTGGTTTACACTTTTCTAGTATGTCTAGCCTTGCTGGGAAGTCTCTTATAACTTCTCCTTCATACTTGTAGCCAGTAGCAACCTTAATCTCATCAAATTTATCAAGAACATCTAGCTTTGTAATAATCAGACCATCCATACCGTTAATCCTAGCTGCAAATCTAAGAGCTACAAGGTCTAGCCAACCTGTTCTTCTAGGTCTTCCTGTGGTTGTTCCATACTCAAAACCTTCATCTCTTAGCTTTTGACCTTCTTCATTTAAAAGCTCCGTTGGAAATGGTCCGGCTCCTACCCTAGTAACGTAAGCCTTACTAACCCCATAAACGGTAGACTGTCCTATCAGTTTTGGAGAAACTCCTGTTCCGCTAGATAGACCTAGAGCAGATGAGTTTGAGGAAGTTACATAAGGGTAAGTTCCCATATCTATATCAAGCATTGTTCCCTGTGCCCCTTCAAATAAAACCTTTTCACCATTTCTTAAGGCCTTATCCAACATCAACGATGTATCGGCAACGAGAGGTTTAATGGTTTCAAACATTTTAAGGGTATCAAAGTATATTTTATTTACATCAAGGTTAAGAGACTCGTTATAAACCTTTTCAGCTATATTTTTTGCTTCGTTAAAAGCCTGTTGTAATCTATCTCTAAAGTATTGAGGGTCAAAAAGGTCAGCAATTCTTATACCAGTTCTTGCATACTTTGAAACGTAAGCAGGACCTATTCCTTTTAGAGTTGTTCCAACCTTCTTTTTACCTTTGGCTTTCTCATTTAATCCATCTAAGATTTTATGATACGGGAAAACAAGATGAACTCTATCACTGATAAAAAGTCTTCCTTCAAAGTTTCCAACTATATCTTTAACTTTATTCATCTCTTTTATTAGCTCTTCTAAGGACACAACCATACCGTGGGTTATTATGTTTTTCTTTCCTTCATGTAATATTCCTGAAGGAATAAGATGAAGTGCGTACTTTTTATCTCCAACAATAACGGTATGTCCTGCGTTGCTTCCGCCCTGGTATCTAACAACGTAATCATAATCAGAGGCTAGTAAATCAACAATCTTTCCCTTTCCTTCGTCTCCCCACTGGGAGCCTAAAACTACAAGAGAGTTTTTCAAATCGCCTAACCTCCTTTAGCCTTCATCTATAAAATGAAACTCTTTTAATTCTGTTCTTTTCCAGTGTCCTAATGATGGAACCCCTTCAATAAACTTCTTCTGAACGTTTATAAGCTTTTCAATTCCTAGCTTTCCATACTCTATCATCTGGTTAAACTGGTCTTGGTTGAATGTGTACTCTTCACCTGTTGCTTGAACCTCAACAAAATCACCACTACCAGTCATTACAAGGTTCATATCTACTTTCGCGGCCGAGTCTTCCTTAAAGTTAAGGTCTAAAACAACTTCATTTCCCACTATCCCTGTAGAAATAGCGGCAACGTAATCCTTTAGAGGGTTTTGTTTTACCTTGCCTTCTTCGGTTAGCTTTATCATGGCATCAGCTACAGCGATAAAGGCTCCAGTTATTGATGCAACTCTTGTTCCACCGTCTGCCTGTATCACATCACAGTCAACCCAGAGTGTTCTTTCACCGAGTTTTTTCAGGTCAACTACACCTCTCAATGAACGTCCAATAAGCCTTTGTATTTCCTGTGTTCTGCCAGATGGGGCACCTCTAACCACTTCTCTTACAACCCTACTTTCTGTTGAACGAGGAAGCATAGAGTACTCAGCAGTAATCCATCCCTGTCCTGAACCTCTTAAGAAAGGCGGTACTTTTTCCTCTACTGATGCGGTAACTATTACTCTTGTGTTTCCAACCTCTATAAGAACAGACCCTTCAGCATACATGTTAAAATCTCTAGTTATCTTTACAGGCCTTAACTGGGTTGGCTTTCTTCCATCAGGACGCAATACGAATCCTCCAAATCTAGATTTATAAAAACAAACCTTTATATTATAGCAAGATTTAAAGCCACAGATTAGTTGACTATAGCGCGAAAACTAATGTATCCTAATAGGATGAAAATTTAAAATCAGGAGGTCGTTTCATTTATGGCTGTAGTTGTTGTAAAAGAAGATGAAAGCTTTGAAAAAGCTTTAAAAAGATTTAAAAAACTGTGTGAAAAAGAAGGTATCATCACTGAGATGAAAAGAAGGGAGTTTTACGAAAAACCTTCAGTAAAAAGAAAGAGAAAACAGAGAGCTGCCAGAAAAAGACTTATTAAAGCTCTAAAGAAAAAAGGTTTACTATAAAGAGGTAAAACATGGGTTTACTCCAAGAACTTCAAACCCAGATGAAGGAAGCCTTAAAAGCAAAGGACACAGAAAGACTTTCTGTTATAAGGATGCTTATATCTGAGATAAAAAAAGCTCAAATAGATGCTAAAAAGGAACTCTCAGATAGTGAGATTATTCAGGTTATCCAGCGCTACGCAAAACAGAGAAAAGAGTCTATAAAACAGTACAGAGAGGCTGGAAGAGAAGACCTAGCCCAAAAAGAAGAAAGAGAGCTTGAAATCGTTTCCCAGTTTTTACCAGAACCTTTATCGGAAGAAGAGTTAGAAAAAATTATAGATGAAACAATAAAAGAGCTTAACGCATCTTCCATGAAAGATATGGGAAGAGTGATGAAAGCTGTTTTAAGTAAAGTAGAGGGAAGAGCCGACGGAAGTACCGTTAGCAAAATTGTAAAATCTAAACTATCTTGATAGTTGATATCCTTATAACCCTTCTGACTATCTATTTCATATACTTAGGCTT
>JALUFA010000061.1 GCA_027052485.1 Hydrogenothermaceae bacterium | reverse complement strand
TTTAGAGAAGCTGAAAACTTATGGATACAACATAGGTATGGCCTTTCAGATTTGGGACGATGTGCTGGACGAGATTGGAGATGAGAAAAAGTTAGGAAAAAAGGTGGGTAAAGACAGAGAAAAAAACAAATTAACGTACGTGTTAGTTTACGGCCTTGATGAATCAATAAAAATGGCACAAAAGCATGTAGAAGAGGCTATAAAAGCTGTAAAAGATTTAAATAATAGTGAAAATCTAATAAATCTTGCAAAATTTATCGTATCAAGAGAGGTGTAGATGGAAAAAAAAGAGCTAAAATACGGAGAAAAAGAGATACTTGAAGCAAATCTTGAACCTTGGGATAATCCGTATCCCGATAGAAACTACACAATAGATATAACCTTTCCCGAGTTTTCATGTCTTTGTCCCCGTTCTGGATACCCAGATTACGCTACAATCAAGATAAAGTACATCCCAGATAAAAAGATTGTGGAGCTAAAATCTTTAAAACTGTACCTAAATAAGTACCGAAACCAGTACATCTCCCACGAAGAGGCAACAAACAAGATTTACGAAGACCTTTACAACCTCCTTAAGCCTAGATACTTAGAAGTTATTGGAGATTGGAACCCTAGAGGAAACGTCAAAACCATTATTACTGTATCCTCAGAGGATAACAAATAGCTTTCACAAATTTTTCATACGGATAGCCCAAAATTAAGAAAAAAACCTTGGAGGATGTATATGAAAAATCGTACACTTGGAGTACTATCTATCTTTTTACTGCTACTATCTATTCAGGCATCATTCGCTTCTCTCCTTAAGGAGATTGAAAACGAAAGGATAAAGATTATTGAAAAAGTAGCGCCTGGAGTTGCGACAGTTTTTACAGTAAAAGAAGTCAAAATTCCAAACCCTTTTAATATGCCACCATTTTCGGATTTCTTTAACAAGTTTCCAAACATTCCATTTCCACATCAGAAAGACTTTACCCAGAGACAGGAAGGGTTAGGTTCAGCTTTTATCGTAAAAGTTGATGATAAGAAAAAACTAGTGTACCTCCTAACAAACAACCACGTTGTAGAAAATGCGACAAATATAAAAGTTCAGTTCAAAAATAGACAGATTTTAGATGCTAAAGTGATAGGAACAGACAAACTCAGTGATGTTGCAGTTATAGCTGTGCCTTTTAAGGATGGAATTGAAAAATTTGCTAAAAAACATGTGCTTCCGCTTGGAGACTCTGAAAAGCTAAAAACCGGAATGACTGTTTTAGCAATTGGTAGCCCACTGGGTCTAAAGTGGACTGTTACCGAGGGTATTATCTCTGCATTAAACAGACCTTTAGAAGGCCATCCTGGAGAAGGATTTATCCAGACTGACGCTGCAATCAACCCAGGAAACTCTGGTGGACCCCTTGTTAACGTGGAAGGAAAGGTAATAGGTATAAACACGGCTATTATAGCAGGAGCCCAAGGTTTAGGATTTGCGGTACCTATAAACCAAGCAAAATGGGTTATGGAACAGATACTAAAGTATGGAAAAGTGAGAAGAGGAAGACTAGGAGTTGTAATTCAACCACTTACACCAGAACTGGCTAAGTACTTTAACATCAATTACGGTGTGATTGTTACGCAAGTTCAAAAAGGCTCTCCAGCAGAAAAAGCAGGAATACAACCTGGAGACATTATCATTGCTGTAAATGGAGAGAAAGTTGAAAGTCCTAACGACCTACAAAAACTGATTATGAGAAAACTCCCAGGAACAGAGGTAGTAGTTACGGTAATCCGCGATGGAAAGAAAAAGAACATCAAAGTGAAACTTGGCTCATGGGAAGGAACTTTAGAAAATGCCAAAGAGATGGAAGAAAAGTATGGACTTATAGTAAAAGACCTAACTCCTCAGATTGTTGAAAAGTTCAAACTACCAAATGTTCCTTATGGAGTATTCGTTTACGCTGTTAAGTTTGGTTCTCCAGCAGATGAGGCAGGACTTAGAAGCGGCGACATCATTTTATCAGTAGACAAAAAGCCTGTAAGAAGCGTTCATGAGTTCTGGCAGATGATTAAAAAAGCTGAAAAGGCAGGAAAAGAAGACGTACTTTTAAAAGTAAGAAGAGGCTCTGCTGTTATATACACTGTACTACCAATCGTTAAAAACGAAAAATGATAGCCCTTTATGGAGGAAGCTTTGACCCAGTACATCTGGGTCACCTCCGTTTATCTGAAGATATGAGGGAAGACTTTGGTTTTGAGAAGATAATCTTTATCCCAGCTTATATCTCTCCCCTAAAAACAGGTTCAAAAGCTTCTGCCCAAGACAGACTAAATATGCTAAAACTTGCAATACAAGATAATCCTTACTTTGATGTATCAGACTACGAGATAAAAAAACAGGGAAAATCCTACACTGTTGACACAATCAAGCATTTTAGAAAACAGCTAAACCACATACCATTCTTCATTGTGGGAACAGATGCTTTCATGTCTTTACATAAATGGAAAAATCCTCAGGAGCTTTTGAAACTTACCAGCTTTATAGTTGTAGGAAGGGATAACACTACCAAAGAGGATATTAAAAACTATCTGGCAAAGCATTTTCCCAAAGCGAAGCTTAAGGATAGTATAGACAAAACCTCTCCAGCTGTGTACTTTTACTCTCCCAGAAGGCTAGACGTCTCCTCAACTGAAATACGCGATAGAATAAAAAAAGGAAAGAGTATAAAATATCTAGTCCCCAAGGAAGTTGAAAAGTACATATATGAAAAAAATCTGTATAAAGAGGTCAGATAGCAATGTCAGTAGGCTTTGAGGTTGAAGAGAAGGTTAGCTCACAGATAGGACTACCTGCAAAGGTTATTCTGTATAACGACGACTGGCATACGTTTGATGAGGTTATAAATCAGCTCATCAAAGCTATAAAGTGCGATTACCAGACTGCAGAAGCCCTAACATGGGAAGTCCACACAAAAGGTAAAGCTGTTGTTTTTGAAGGAGACTTATCAGAAGCTTTAAAAGTGGCAAATATATTAGAAGAGATAGACCTCTCGGTGGAGGTCTACGTTTAAAGTTTCTTTTCTATAACTTTTATCTTTGCTGCAACCTCTTTAGCCTTTCTTCTAGCCTCTTCTACAGTTTCTCCAGCAGCCAGAGCTACGCCCATTCTTCTTTTTGGTCTTGTTGTAGGTTTGCCAAATATTCTTACTTTTGTATCTGGAATGGTTAAAGCTTTCTCCAATCCTTCATACTCTGGAGCTACCGAAAAATCTTTTGCGTGGAAACAGTATGAGGCTCCGGCTTTTTCTGTCATTTTTATGTGTATCGGTAAGCCTAGAATAGCCCTTAAATGTATCTCAAACTCTGACATATTTTGGGATATCAACGTTACCATCCCTGTATCGTGAGGGCGTGGTGATATCTCATTGAACCAGACCATATCACCCTTTACAAAAAGTTCACATCCAAATATACCGTATCCACCGAGGGCATCTGTTATCTTTTTTGCTATATCTTTTGCCTTCTCTAGGGCTGTTTCACTCATCGGGTGGGGCTGCCAGCTTTCCCAGTAATCACCGTCTACCTGAACGTGGCCTATAGGAGGACAAAAGAGGGTTCCCTGATTTTTTGTTCTAACAGTCAGTAATGTAATCTCGTAATCAAAATCTATAAACTCTTCTATAATAACCTCTCCGCCTTTACCTCTTGCGTTTTCTTGGGCGTAATGCCAGGCTTTTTCAATCTCACTTTCATCTTTTACAATACTTTGACCTTTTCCAGAGGAACTCATTACTGGCTTTACAACAGCAGGAAGACCTATTTCACTGATGGCTTTTTTATAATCTTCCAATGTAGAGGCAAATCTGTACTTTGAGGTTGGAAGGCCTACTTCTTCGGCAGCAAGTCTTCTTATTCCTATTCTATTCATAGTGTAATTTACCGCCTTAGCACATGGCACTACGTTAAAACCTTCTTTTTCAAGCTCTATTAAAGCCTGTGTGTCTATAGCTTCTATCTCTGGTACTATAAAGTCTGGCTTTTCTCTATAAACTAGATTCTTTATCTGCTGGCCGTTTTTCATATCAATAACGTAGCTTCTATGGGCTACCTGCTGGGCGGGAGCATTTTCATAGCTATCTACAGCTATAACTTCAATACCTAGTCTTTGGGTTTCAATTGTAAACTCTTTACCCAGTTCTCCACTTCCAAGAAGTAGGATTTTTGTTGCATTGTATGCTAGGGGTGTTCCTAATCTCATCTGGCCTCCTTTTTTAATGCTGGCTAATCTATTTTATCTAAAAATTTATCTATATTGGATGTGTAGCATTTGAAAATATCTTTGGCTTTTTTTGAGATATCAAGGTTAAACTTTGGAGTATTGGAAAGTAAATTCTCAACTGTATCTTTTAACTGTTCTTTATCTGAAACAACAAATATGTGCTCATTAAACTCTTCTACTATAGGCTTTATTTTATGGTGGTGCTTCCCTATAATCACAGGCTTATTTTCAACTAAAGCCTCTAAAGGATTATGGCCTCCTATCTCTTC